>CACXFW010000341.1 GCA_902767065.1 uncultured Lachnospiraceae bacterium
ACAGACGTCCACTGGACGTCCAGCGCCCCTTTCCCTCCACCGCAAGCAAGCTTGCGTGGAGGTCAGGCTTTTGGCGCTGTAATCATATGATAACCGGAAACGAGAATCGTATCTGTGTCTTCTATGATAGAACGCTGTCTTCCTGACCGGACATGGATGCGGCCGGACATATAAGGGATTTAAAGCCGCTTTGCGGCGTGCGGCCGGAGCGAAGACAGCAGCATCGGGATCTCATTTTCAGGAGGAATAGTGGTATGATACTTACGATTGATGTGGGGAACACAAATATCGTGATTGGATGCATGGAGGGAGAGAAGGTCCTCTTCACGGAGAGACTGTCGACGGACAAGGTCAAAACCTCCCTGGAATATGCGATCCTGTTTCGCGTAGCGCTGGATATGCACAAGATTGATGTGTCCGTAGTGGAAGGATCGATCATTTCCTCGGTCGTACCGCAGATCACACCGGTGATCCGGACGGCGCTGCGTAAGATCACCGGAAAAAGGGCAATCGTACTCGGTCCCGGAATCCGGAGCGGCGTCAATATCCGGATTGACGATCCGTCTTCTGTCGGCGCGGACCTGGTTGCCGGAGTAGCAGGCGCGCTGGTCAAATACAAGCCGCCGCTGGCTGTGATCGATATGGGAACGGCGACGACTCTTTGCATTGTGGACAGAAACGGGAATTATATCGGCGGGGCAATCATGCCGGGACTTCGCCTGAACCTGTCCTCGCTCGTTTCCGGAACCTCCATGCTGTATGGGATCAGCCTTGACATCCCGAAGAAGGCGATCGGACACAATACCGAGGACGCCATGCTCAGCGGGATCATGCTTGGCCATGCGGCCATGATTGACGGGCTGCTGGACCGGATGGAGGAGGAGCTCGGGGAGAAAATGACCGTGATCGCGACCGGCGGTCTGGCCAGGTCTGTGGTTACGGCCTGCAGACATGAGATCCGGGTGGACGACACTTTGCTCCTGACCGGGCTGAAGGCGATCTATGACAGGAATACCCGGGACAAAAACGCCTGAGACAGAAGCGCCAAAACCGGACGTTGACAGACGAAGAGAGGAATACACACATGACAGTACCAGAGAAACTGCGCGCACTGCGCGCGTGCATGAAGGAAGAGGGGATCGATGCCTGGCTTGTTCCGACCGATGATTTCCATGGCTCGGAATATGTGGGAGACTATTTCAAATGCAGGGAGTATCTGACCGGATTCACGGGTTCCGCGGGAACGGCGCTGGTAATGATGGACAGCGCTTACCTTTGGACGGACGGACGGTATTTCCTGCAGGCGGCGCAGCAGCTTTCCGGAAGCGGGATTGAGCTGATGAAGACCGGCGCGGAAGGCGTTCCGACCATCGAGGAGTTTCTTAAGCAGCATCTTGGTGCCGGAAAGGTACTTGGCTATGACGGAAGGTGCCTGCCCTCCTCAAAGGGAGCCGCGCTTCGAAGGATTCTGGAGAAGACAGGGGCCGTGTGCAAAAACAGCGAAGGAAGCGGACCGCTGGATCTTACCGGAAGGATCTGGAAGGCTCGTCCGAAGATGTCCTGCGCGCCGGTCTGGGAATTCCCGGATGAATACACCGGGAAGAGCCGTGCAAAGAAGCTGCATGACCTTCGCAGCGCAATGTCCGGGGAAGAGTGCGGCTACCACATCATCGCGTCGCTGGATGATATTGCGTGGCTTCTGAACCTGCGTGGAAATGACATCCTGCACAATCCGGTGTTCCTGTCTTTCTTTGAAGTGACGCCGGAAGAGTATCTTCTCTACGCGCAGGAAGACGCGTTCAGCGAGGAGATCAGGAACCGGCTGAAGCAGGACGGCATTACAATAAGGCCGTATGAAGAGATCTACCGTGCCGCGGAGGAGATTCCCGCAGGAAGCCGTGTCCTGATCGATGCATCGAGCATTAACGATGCGTTGTGGACGTCCCTTTGTGCGGCAAAGTGCATTTACAGGAGAAACCCGACGACTGCCATGAAGGCTGTGAAGAATCCGGTGGAAATGGAGCACATGCGTAAGGCGCACGTCAAAGACGGCGCCGCCGTGTGCAGGTTCATTTTCTGGCTGAAAAAAAGGATGCGGGAATACGATCCCGCGCATCCTGTCACGGAGCTTGACGTTGTCGAAAAGCTGCTTGAGTTTCGAAGAGAGCAGGAGCATTTCCTGGACGAAAGCTTTGAGACGATCGCAGCTTACGGGCCGGACGGCGCGATCATTCACTACAGCCCGACGGCTGCTTCCAACCGGGCGCTCGCGCCGGAGAGCTTTCTGCTTCTGGATTCGGGCGGACAGTATCTGGAGGGGACGACGGACATCACGAGGACCATTGCCTGCGGGAAGCTGACCCGGGAAGAGAAGGAGATCTATACGCGCGTTCTGCGTGGAAACCTGAATCTGGGCGCGGCGAGGTTCCTGCACGGATGTACGGGAATGGCGTTTGACTATCTTGCGCGGCAGCCCTTCTGGGAGATCGGGATGGATTATAATCATGGGACCGGCCATGGCGTAGGGTTCCTGTTAAATGTCCACGAGGGCCCGAACAGCTTCAGCTATAAGATCATGCAGGGCCGCCCGCTTCCCTGTGTCCTGGAGGAGGGGATGGTTACGTCAAATGAGCCCGGCTTCTACCTGGAGGGCCGGTTTGGCGTGCGCTGCGAGAACCTGATTCTGTGCGTGAAAGATGAGAAGAATTCCTATGGCCAGTTTATGCATTTCGAGAACCTGACGCTGGTGCCGTGGGAGCTGGATGCAGTGGTGCCCGATCTTCTGAACGAGAAGGAGAGAGCGCTGCTCAATGACTATCATTCCCTGGTCTATGAGAAGATCTCTCCCTGCCTGGAAGGCGAGGAAAGGGAGTGGCTGCGGACCGCGACACGCCCGGTCTGATCCGGC
>CACXFW010000342.1 GCA_902767065.1 uncultured Lachnospiraceae bacterium
CTCCGCAATATCGTCGGTGACATTCCTGCTGCTTTCCTTCTCCACCTGATCCCATACAAGAGACAGCGCCGCAAGCTCATACTCGTCCAGCGGCCCTTCATCAGGCGTTACATCCTGCACGTCATCCTCATAAAAGGAAATGAAATAACGTCCATCCTTCCTCGGATGATACCCGGATGGATCCGCCATCCTATACTCATTAAGCCATGAAAAAGCAAAGAGATCAAGAATATTATGTGACCCCTGTCCCTTCTCCTCCGTCCTTTAAGACAGAAGGAGGTAAATGACCTATGAAAAACAGACGATTCATGCTGACCCTTACAGCAGCCGCGGCAGCGGCAGTGGTTGGACTTGGAAGCGTATATGCCGCATCGATGTCTCCCTCTCTCTCCGTGCCGGAGGAAACTGAGACGGAAACAGAAACAGAAACGGAAACAGAAACGGAAACGAAGAAAGACATCCTGACACCTGAACGAAAAGGTGTCACAGAAGAAGCCGAAGAATCCTATGTGGAGGACGGCTATGCTGAGAACAGCTTTGCAGCAGACGGCTATACCGGAAACAGCTCTGTGGAAGGGGAAACCTTCATGGCCGCAATGGAAAGCGCGGATGCCTTTTACTCCGGGTCCCCGATGCCGCAGTGGAATACCGAAGAATATTCCACGGTAGACGAGACAGGGTTCCGCGATGTAAAGCTGTATCCGCTCTCAACCTTCGGTATGGATGTGGACACCGCATCCTACGCACTGCTCCGGCGCAACACACTCGATGACACGCTCCGCTGGATGCCGAAGGATGCCGTCCGGATCGAAGAGATGATCAATTATTTCAATTACAGCTATGAGATGCCGGAAGACGGCGAGACCTTTACGATCACGGCCGAGATTGCCGACTGCCCGTGGAACGCTCAGACAAAGCTTATGCTCGTCGGCCTGCAGGCAAAGGACATTCCGCAGGAAGAGATTCCCGACCAGAACCTTGTCTTCCTCGTGGATACCTCAGGAAGCATGTACGACGCCGACAAGCTGCCCCTGGCAGTCGACGCGCTCAAATACCTGATGGCGGAAATGGATGAGCAGGATACCGTTTCGATCGTCACCTATGCAGGCAGCAGCGAGGTCGCGCTTGAGCCGACCGCCTGCACAAAAGAGGGAAAACAGGCGGTCATCAGGGCGCTCGACAGCCTGACCGCAGACGGAGGCACCTACGGAGAGGCCGGTATCCGCACCGCGTATGAGCTCGCCAGAGAGTCCTTTATCGAAGGAGGAAATAACCGTGTCCTGCTCCTGACAGACGGGGATTTCAACCTTGGCCAGACAGACGATTCCGAGCTTGTCTCACTGGTACAGGAGAAAGCGCAGGGGCAGATCTTCCTCTCCATTCTGGGTTTCGGCAGCGGCAACTACAACGACGCTCTTGCGGAGGAACTGGCCGATAAGGGCAACGGCAATTACAGCTACATCGACAGTGATATGGAAGCGCGCCGCGTGATGGGAGGCGCATTGAAAGGAACCCTGAATACCGTCGCAAAGGACGCGAAGGTGCAGCTGGACTTTAATCCGGCCTTCATCCGGGGTTACCGCCTGGTCGGCTATGAGAACCGCCTGATGGATGCGGAAGACTTTGAGGATGACACGAAAGACGGCGGCGAGGTCGGTGCCGGACAGCAGGTCACTGTCCTGTACGAGCTTGTCACCACCGACAGCGATCTGGAGCTTCCCTCCGCACACAGCAGGTATACAGCAGACAGCGAAATTAACGCTGCGAACGCAGATCATACGGACAGCGCTGACAGCGCCCCGGAAAATGCGCCGGACGGGATGCCTGAAAAGGACACCGGCACAGTATCTCTGGCAATTGCATCAGAGAGTGAAACAGACGACCCTGAAACCCCGGCGCCTGCCGACGGAGAATATCTCACTGTCAGCATCCGCTACAAGGATCCGGATGCGGAAGAAAGCCATCTGAAAGAGCTTGCCGTCACCTCCGCCCATGAAGTCCGCGGAATGGACGACAACATGTCCTGGGCCGCCGGAGTCGCCCAGACCGGGATGCTCCTTCGCGGGAGTGAATATGCCGGAAGCAGCGACTACGAGGAAGTCCGCAGCCGCCTGCAGCCGATCGC
>CACXFW010000343.1 GCA_902767065.1 uncultured Lachnospiraceae bacterium
GCAGTCCCTCGCCATCTCAGCCTCGTACGGGCTCAGGAACGCTGTGAAAAACGAATAACAGCTGTGATCCATCCCGTAGTCCGGTACTATTGTCATGTCACGGCCGGCAAACCATCGCTCAAGATCTTTCAGCCGGAACGGTTTGAACAGATATCCCGACAGTGGTTCTGTATGTCCAAACAGATCCATGCATACCTGATTGCTGGTAAACAGCCCCCGGCGTGCTGCATACCTGCACAGCAGGCTGTAGCAGGTTTCATCCGGAAACGGATCAGGAAAGATCCCACAGGATAACGCCTTTACCACTGCTCATTATCCACCATGTCATCTTTTTGCGGGGCCTCCCGGTTCTCTCCTTTCGGCGCCGCATCCGGCATCTCTTCCCGGACTGGTTCTTTCATGGCAGCTTCATCCCGTTTTACCAGATCGTAAACCATATCTGCGATAACCGCAAAGTCAGTTGACTTTGTTTCCCGGTATGCCTGTTCTATGAACTGCTCTACCTTCTCCGGCCGCTTCCTCAGCTTGACAAAGTATTCGAGAACCTCGTTCCGCATCCTGGCATACGCCTTTGCGGCAGGCTGCTTCGAAGGCGGCTGGCTCTTGACATCAACATCCGAAGAGACTTCTTTCACGAGGATATCGGTGATGTCCTCATACTTGTCGATCTCCTTCTGGTTGTTCTCCCGCAGGGCCTTCAGCATGGGCTGTACCAGGGTCATGCGTTTCCTGGCCACCCGGCCGACATCCTCTACACCAAAGCTCTCCCGCTCGCTGAGAATGGCTTCTTCCTGTATCAGCACATACAGGATTACCGCCAGGACGATGATCCCCTGAGTCTCTTCATAGAAAGCATCCAGCATTTCACGGGTAAGCCTGACCTCATTGCGGGTCCACTGATACTTCCACATGGATTCCACAAACGTGATCCAGATCCGTTCCTTCGTCAGGCGGTTCCACTTAATGTCGCGTCATCCGCTGGCTCTTCTTGCCTGGCGGAACTGCCCCTGCAGAAGCGGCCTGGCCTTTGATGTCCCAATAAGAATTACCGGAACGCCTATGGTATTCACCATGGTTACGAAGAAGTTCAGCATTGCATCGGATCCGCCCTTTGCCAGCGAAAGATGCTGGATCTCGTCACAAACCAACAACCCAAGCGAGTATTCCTGCGCAATCCGCTGCATAAGCGTAAGCATCGAGTCAACAGTGATACGGGACTTCTTGAACTGGTCGAAATACTCCGTACCTACCGCATCGTCTATTGCCTTGAAAAACCGGTAGCACAGCTCTCCGCGGGAACCATCATGCGGGCAGTCAAGCTTCAGCCAGACGATCTGTGTCGCAGGAAGCGGCCTTCCTTTATACTCTGTATGTTCGATGACCTGCGGATACTGGTAAAGGATACTTTCTACCGCCGTGCTTTTCCCGACTCCGGACACTCCGATGATTGTAAAACCGGACGCATTCGGGTGATACCCGGAAATCATCCTGACAGGACGTTTCTCAACCATGGCAGCATAAGACTCATTTATCATGAGTGCATACTGCCTTCCCTGTGGATTCCGGTTCCGGTAACCCTGCCGCAGGCATACGGAAATCCCGCTCTCAATGTCAAGGTGCTCGGGAAGAGGCTGGTAATAATCATGCAGGAGGCGTGAAAGGCAGTGAATCCTGTATTTCGCCTCCAGAGTCCGTTCCCCTTTGTCATAAGGCGGCTCCCGGGTCAGGCAGGAAAGCGTTTCCTCCCTTGACATGATCTCAGGAAGCGCCTCAATCAGTGGATTCCCCTGGTATTCCGGAAGCACCTGCTCTTTGTAATCAGCTTCCTCCCTCAGGCCTGTCATCCTTCTGCCTCCTCTTTACATCCTTATAGATCATCCTTTCAACAGGAGACATGCTTTCCCATTCCTCAGGCGTCACCTCAAACGGATCTTCCTGATATCCGGGCTCCGGGCTGCCACTCCCTTTATGGCCGTTCCTGTCATTCCCTTCAGATGTAAATGCCTCTTCGGCACGGATGGCTTCCTTTTCTTCCTTCCTGTTCTCCCTGATATCTGCCAGCCTTTCCGTCTTCGTCTTTCCGACGCTGGAAGGCATCATTTCTTCCGCCTCGCTTACAATGGCTTCGATCTTCCGGTTAAGATTGATAATGGCTTCTTTTTGGGCCCTCTCATTTTTCTTTTTCCGGGCATCGCGTTTCTTCTGTTCAAAATCAACTTCTTCCTCGCTTTTCCCGGAAAACCGCTGTTCCCAGTCAAGCAGGCTGCAGGGGATCGTTCCGCTTCCGTCCTTTTCCCAGACATAGATCACTGACATATCCCTTGGATCATATGAAATATCAACTGAATAGCGGCCATTTTTCCTGGCATTCTCAAACCAGAGCGATTCCCTTGCTTTCGGGCAGGAGTAGTACAGCTTTTTGAAATAGATCCCTTTCTCTGTTATGCTCCCGGATTCTTTCGGCATAAGCGCCAGCCGGATTGTCTCTTTGGGATACGTCCGGAGCGAACCGGAGCTGTTACGAATCCCCCAGTTCCACAGTTTCACGGGAATCTCATCCACATCGGACTTGAGCATCTGCTCGCTTTTCTCGAACCCGTCCAGGAAGTACTGGTTGTTGTAACAGAGTACGCAGGTGATAATAATCCGCGTAAACTGCCTGATATCCAGCTTTGCATCCAGCCGGTAATCCTTCCCGCCCCTCTGTCTGTCATCCGGCATGACAAAGCCGGGCGCAAAAGGCTTCACCTGCGTATTGATTGTCTTAAAGTGGCTTTCTATGATCCCTTTCAGGTCGCCCCGGTACGGCGGCGCGTTATCCACCCTGATTCCCAGCATGGAAGCCAGCCTGTCCGCGTTATGGCTTTCCAGTTCTCCGCGGTCACCCAAGAGTACCGCCGGCACATGGTGGCTCGGCCACATATCTTCCGTGATCTCAATCCCGAACTGGTGACAATAGTCTACTTTGTCGGTCGCTGCGTTGTAAAGCGCCATGGTCATGCCAAGCCAGGATGGCCCTTCCAGACCAATGTACATCCCTGTGACGAGCCTGCTGGCGACATCCATGACAAAGTACATAACCGGCCTTCCGATGATATCCGACCGGTCAAACTGCGAGACCAGATATACATCA
>CACXFW010000344.1 GCA_902767065.1 uncultured Lachnospiraceae bacterium
CTTCATCCCATCCGTTGAATTCTCCGATCAGATTGACAGACGCCGCATGCGGTGCCCAGACGGCAAAATGCACACCCTTTACGCCGTCCTTCGCGGAAGGATGGGCCCCGAGCTTTTTGAAGATGTCGTAGTGTACGCCCTTGTCATACAGGTACTGGTCGAGATCGTGGACAAACTCGTAGCCGTCTCCGACCGCGGGTGTCTGGCTTGCGTTCGCTTCCGCCTTCTTAGCGGCCTTCGCTGCGGTCTTTGCCACCGTCTTCGCTGCGCTCTTCTCCACCGCCTTCACCGCGGCCTTTGCCACCGTCTTCTTTGCCGCGGCTTTCGCCGCGCTCTTCGCTACGGTCTTTGCCGCAGCCTTTACCGCAGCTTTTTCCGTGGTCTTTTCTTCTGCTTTCGAGGTCTTTTTCTCTGCTTTAGCCATGGTCTTTCCTTCCGGTTTTTCTTCTGGTTCCTTTAGGAACTGTTCAATCTATCAGTTCATTATACCGTTATTCAGTCTTTTATACAAGGGCTCCGCGGGGAACCGATGCCCGGTTACACCGGGGCGGTTACAGGTCACGCCCCGGCCAGCCTCCTGCGGCGGACACAGGGATCCTTCGTTCCGACCCCCAAAAGTCTACACTCAGGATCCCTGTGTCCGCCTTGGGGCTGTTGGGGCTGGCCGGGGTGTGACCTGTAACCCGGGGTGGTCTGACTGCTAAGGACCTGCCCCGTGACAGCAAGCCCCGGGGCAGCCCGCTAAGGCAGTCCCGGGGAAATTGCTCAGATTCAGTTACTGCTTCGCAGGCCTTGTCTGCCTACGAAGATGGCTGCTTACATGCAAGCATGACTCATTCATCTTCGCAGGCAGACAGGCTGTGAATAGTAACCAGATTCACACAGATGATTACCGGTCCTCACGGAAATACGGCAGGCCGAGCGCAGCCGGCGGCTGGTTCTCCCGCTTCTTCCGAAGGCTGATGACGATCAGCACCAGGATGGTAACCACAAACGGCGCCATCTTGTAGATCTCCTTGATCGCCATGTTGGTTCCGGTCGGGATGTACAGGTACAGAATGTACAGCGCGCCGAACAGAAGCGATGCCAGGATCCCGACGTTCGGCCTCCAGATCGTGAAGATAACCAGCGCGATCGCGAGCCATCCTCTGTCACCGAACGCGTCATTCGACCAGACGCCGGACGCGTAGTCCATGACATAGTACAGTCCGCCGAGTCCGGCGATCATGGAGCCGACGCAGGTCGCCCAGTATTTGTAGGCGGCGACGTTGATGCCGGCCGCGTCCGCGGTAGACGGATTCTCGCCGACAGCTCTCAGCTGCAGGCCCCTGCGGGTCCGGTTCAGGAAGAAGGAAGCCAGGAGCGCGATGACGATCGCGACATACACCAGGAATCCGTAGTTCAGCACCAGCTCGCCGAACACGCCCGCCTTGCCGGCAAATGGCAGCTTCGCCGCGTAGAACTGATGCGTGATCGACAGCGCGATGGACGGAACGTCCGAACCGGTCAGCTTGATCAGGGAACCGCCAAAGAAGTTCCCGAAGCCGACGCCGAAGGTCGTCATGGCAAGACCGGTCACGTTCTGGTTCGCGCGCAGCGTAACCGTCAGGAAGCAGTACAAAAATCCCATCAGGAAGGATCCCAGCAGGCAGCATGCCATCGGAATCATGATCGCCAGAAATGCATTCGCGTTCTCCACGGATCCAACCTTCTGTTCATAGAAAAACGCGCCGATGACGCCTGAGATTGCGCCAACGTACATGATGCCCGGAATTCCGAGGTTCAGGTTGCCGCTCTTTTCCGTGAGCGTCTCGCCTGTAGAACCAAGAAGAAGCGGCGTCGCCTGTGCAACCGCACGGGGAATGAAAGATATAAGATCAAACATAGCTTACTTCGCCTCCTTCCGGAACATGATCCTGTACTGGATAAAGAACTCACAGCCGATCAGGAAGAAAATGATGATCGAGCTGAGAATATCCGAGAAGCTCTGGTTCAGGCCGAACTGGGTAGCGACCTCGCCCGCGCCCTTTGACAGAAATGCCAGCAGGAAGGAGGTAAAGATCATTCCGACCGGGTTAAACTTTGCCATCCAGGCGACCATGACGGCTGTGAATCCGCGGCCTCCCGCAAGCGTGGTCGTCATCGTGTGATCCGTGCCTCCGACCATCAAAAGGCCCGCGATCCCGCAGATCGCTCCCGAAAGAAGCATGGTCCTGACGAAGACGCGTCCGACCTTGATGCCGATGTAGCGCGCCGTGCGCTCGCTCTCACCGACGACCGCCAGCTCATATCCATGCTTGCTCTTATTCATATAGATATAGACCAAAACGGTCAGGACCGCCGCCACAATAACGGTCAGCAGATATTTGTACTCTCCGATCTGCGGCAGCCACCCATACTGGGTAGACTGGTTGATAATGCCGATCTTTCCGGAGCCTCTCGGAGACTCCCAGATGATGATGAAGTAGGCGACCAGCTGCGTCGCGACATAGTTCATCATCAGGGTAAACAGCGTCTCATTCGTATTCCACCTTGACTTGAAAAACGCGGGGATCGCTGCCCAGACCGCGCCCGCGGCAACCGCCGCGACGATCTCAATCACGATCAGCAGGGCGTTCGGGATCTTTCCTCCGAGCATGATCATGCAGCTTGACGTCGCAAGCACGCTGATCATGACCTGCCCCTCTCCTCCGATATTCCAGAAACGCATGCGGAATGCCGGCGCCATCGCAAGGGAGATGATCAGGAGGATCGAAACATTCTGCAGCAGCACCCACATTCTTCTCTCCGAGGCGAAGCTCCCTTCCCAGATGGTCTTGAAGATACTGATCGGATCATCGCCGGTCAAAAGGAAGGTCACCAGCGCGCAGGTGGCGATCGCCGCGGCGATTGCCAGAGCGCGGATCATCCACACGGACTTCCAGGAGATGGCCTGACGTTTTACGATATGCGCAAACGGCGCTTTCTTCTTATTCATCTTGCCTCACCCCCTCCCAGAGTTGTCATCATGCTGCCAACCTCATACTTGTTCGTGCTCCTGCCGTCCAGAATGCCTGAGAGCTTCCCTCCGCACAGAACCACAATCCGGTCCGCGAGCTCCAGAAGAACATCCAGGTCCTCGCCGACATAGACGACCGCAACCCCCCTCTCCTTCTGCTGATTCATCAGATCATAGATGACATAGGAGGAATTGATGTCCAGTCCGCGCACCGCATACGCGGTCAGAAGCACCGAAGGAGCGGTCTCGATCTCCCGTCCGACCAGGACCTTCTGGACATTTCCTCCGGACAGACGCCGGACCGGTGTGGAAAGCCCAGGGGTTACAACCTCCAGAGAGTCCTTGACATGGGTCGCTACAGCCCTCGGCCTGTTACGGTTCACAAACAATCCCCTTCCTGCCCGGAAGGAGCGCAGCATCATGTTGTCGACCATATCCATGTTGCCCACCAGGCCCATGCCCAGGCGGTCCTCCGGGACGAAGGAGAGCGCTACGCCCATCCTCTGGATGTCCAGAGGATCCTTTCCGATCAGGCTGACCTTCTTTCCATCCTCCCCGATATAGGAAATGTCTCCCTTCTCCACCTTCTGCAGACCGGAGATCGCCTCCAGCAGCTCCTTCTGGCCGCTGTTTGAGATGCCGGCGATACCGAGGATCTCACCGGAATTGATGGTAAACGACACATCGTCCAGCTTGAGCAGGCCTTCCTCGCTTCTCACCGTCAGGTTAGAGATCTCGATTCTCGGCTCCGGATTCTTCGGCTCGGGACGGTTGATGTTCAGGGCGACCGCGCGGCCGACCATCATATCCGTCATTTCCTGCGCATTCGTCTCGCTTGTTCTGAGGCTGCCCACAAACTCGCCCGCGCGAAGAATATCCACCCGGTCCGAGATCTCGAGCACCTCATTCAGCTTATGCGTAATGATGATGACGGCCTTATTATCCTTTTTCATATTCCGCAGGACAGCGAACAGCTTCTCTGTCTCCTGCGGCGTCAGGACGGCGGTAGGCTCATCCAGAATCAGGATATCAGCCTTCCGGTACAGAACCTTGACGATCTCAACCGTCTGCTTCTGCGATACCGTCATATCATAGACCTTCTGCTCCGGATTCAGTTCGAATCCGTACCGTTCGCAGATCTCACGGACACGGGCGGACGCCGCCTTCAGGTCATACTTTTCTTCTTTCAGCCCCAGAATAATGTTCTGCGTCGCCGTCATGACATCCACCAGCTTGTAATGCTGATGAATCATACCGATTCCCAGGTTCAGGGCGTCCTTCGGCGAACGGATGCTGACTTCCCTGCCATCCACCTCGATCGTTCCGCAGTCAGGACAGTAGATTCCCGAGAGCATATTCATCAGGGTCGTCTTCCCGGATCCGTTTTCTCCCAGAAGAGAAAGGATCTCCCCTCTCTGAATATCAATGGAAACGTTATGATTTGCCCGAACCTTTCCAAAAAATGTCTTCGTAATGCCGCACATTCTGACGGCCGGTACTTTGTTATCCAATGTTTTTTCCTCCGGCTTCTCCCGCCGTCTGCCGTCCCTTTGAACTGTCCGGAACTGTCTCCGGTCCCTGATTCTGCCCCCGCGCTTTCCGCTCATGCACCTTCCCGCTCCTGTGCGCTTCGCTCATCAGGAGACGGATCCCTCGGGCCGGCCGGTCCGCTAAGATGTGAAGAGGCAGTACAGAATAAAGTCTCTGCACTGCCTCATCCCTGTCAGAAACGTTCTTAGAACGCAGTATCCAGAAGCGTGATTCCATCGATCGGGCTGCCGTTTCCTTCTTCGTCATAGAACAGACCGAAGTAAGGCGCAGACCGGTATTCGGACTCATGATAATATCCGTCCGAAACGACCGGGGTATCCGGCAGATATTCCGGATCCGTATCAACATCCGCCTCAAATCCGTCCGGCAGCTCCTCGCCGAATACGGTGAAGGTGGAGGTATCAAATACCTTCAGGCTTCCGTCTTCAAGCTCGGCCGCGACCTTCTCCAGCTCCTCGGCGGTTCCCTCAGCGGCAACAGCCTCGTTCAGGTCGGTCAGCATGACGGAACCGGTCTGAAGCGTTCCGGTGTAGTCCGCCGGGATGCTCTCTCCGCTCACCGCAGAAAGAATCGCGGATACGAAATACGGAGTCCAGTCAATCTTGGAAGAAATGATATAGGTATTCGGAGCCGCGTCAATGGTGGATCCGTTGTAGGAAACATCCGGGACACCGGCCGCTTCGCAGGCCGTCGGCGCACCCATGGAGTCAGCGTGCTGGGAGATCAGGACGCAGCCGTCCTTGATCAGCGTATTCGCGCCTTCCTTCTCGGCGGTCTCATCATACCAGGAACCGGTGAAGGTGACTTCCATCGTCGCGCTCGGGCACTCATGCCTTACGCCCAGGAAGAAGGATGTGAATCCGGAGATCACCTCTGCATAGGTAAATGCTCCGACATATCCGACCTTGGCTTCGTCTTCGGTGATGTCACCGTTCTCGATCATCTCGTTCAGCTTCATGCCTGCGGCAACGCCTGCAAGGAATCTTCCTTCGTAGATCGAGGCAAATGCGTTGTGGTAGTTGTCAAGGCCTTCCGTATGCGCCTTGGTTCCGGTTGCATGGCAGAACTGTACGTTCGGCGCTTCCTGCGCAGCCTGGATCATATAATCCTCATGGCCGA
>CACXFW010000345.1 GCA_902767065.1 uncultured Lachnospiraceae bacterium
CAGGCGCCGGATGTTTGGCACAATCCCGCAGGTGCTCACCGTAATATCGCGAAGGCTCAGGCATTCCCCCTTCGGATCTCCCATGATCCGGAGAAAACGTACCAGGTTCTCATAATTGTCCAGAGGCTCTCCGCTTCCCATGATCACAACATGGCTGATGCGCTCTGAAGCATGGCTGCTCATTTCCAGAACCTGCCGGATCATCTCCCCTGCGCTCAGGTTCCGGACCTTTCCGCCGATCGTAGAAGCGCAGAACCTGCATCCCATCCTGCATCCGACCTGCGACGAGATACAGGCGGACAGCCCGTAGCTGTAAGGCATCAGAACGGACTCGATCACATTGCCATCCTCCAGCGCGAACAGGAACTTCTGTGTCCCGTCAATGCGCGACGTCAGAACCTGCAGCGTACTGAGTGCCGCAATCCGGTACCTGGCGTCAAGCTCTGTCCGCAGCGCCTTCGGAAGATTCGTCATCTCCTGGAAGGATGAGACATGGTGCACATGCAGCCACTCGTAGATCTGCCCCGCCCGGAAGATCTCCCGGCCTGACCCGGCCATCCGCTCCTTAAGCTCATTTTTACTCATCTCCAGAATATCCGCCTTCGGCACATCCCTCATCGGCAGATCCGTCTTCGGTCCGTCTACTTCCCCCATCTGCACGTCCGCCATCTCCTTTACCCCCGCCGGGGAGCGCAGCGCTCACTCTTCATTTCTCTTCAGCCTCGCGAGGAAGAACCCGTCTGTTTCGTGAATCCCCGGAAGCAGCTGCAGGAATCCTCCCGCGCTCGTCCTTGTACGAAGCTGCTCGGGAATGTACGGATCGATCGACTCCAGATGGAAGGGGAAATTCTCCAGAAAATACTTCAGATTCATCTGATTCTCATCTGCCCCGATCGTACACGTTGAATAAATCAGCACGCCGCCCGGCTTGACATAGTTCTGGGAAACCGACAGGATCCTGCGCTGGATCCGGATCAGCTCCTCCTGCCTGGCCGGGTTCATCCGGTATCGGATATCCTGCTTTTTCCCGATCACGCCAAGTCCCGAACAGGGGACGTCGCAAAGGACGATGTCCGCCCTGTGAAAGGACTCCTGCTCAAACACAGTCGCGTCCTTCAGCGCGGCCACCATGTTGATGATTCCAAGGCGCTCGATGTTCTCCTGCATCAGCTCCACCTTGTCTTCATTCTTGTCCCGCGCCTCCACATACCCGCTCCCCTTGAGCTTGTCCGCAAGATGGGTGCTCTTCCCGCCGGGTGCCGCGCAGACATCGATGCAGTAGTCTCCCCAGTTCGGAGCGGCCACTTCGGATACCAGCATGGAGCTGACATCCTGCACGTAGATCCATCCCTGGCGGAACGCGGTCAGAGCCTGAAGATAATTGTAGCCACAGATGCGGACGGCATAATCAAGGTAAGGATGCTGCTCAACCTCGCAGCCCTCCTCCTTCAGGGAAGCGATAATCTCCTCCCGGGAAACGCGGTCCGTGCGAAGCCTGACCGTGACCGGCAGCTCATTGCGGAAAGAATCGCATACCTTCTCCACTTCTTCAAAGGAAAACTGCTCCAGCCATCTCAGAAGAATCCACTGCGGCATGGAATAACTGACAGACAGATACTCTACCGGATCCTCCGAAGGCAGCGGATACGCGATCTCATCCATACCTCTGGCGGCAGCGCGCAGCACACCGTTCACAAACCCCTTCAGATTGTAGAACCCTCTCTTCTGGGCAAGGCGCACCGCTTCATTGACAACCGCGCTGTCCGGAATGCTGTCCATATACTTCAGCTGATAGATGCTCATGCGAAGAATGTTCCGGATCATCGGTTTCATATTATGGATCGGAACCTTGGAAAAGCACTCGATGATATAATCAATCTGGATCAGGTTTTCCAGAGTCCCCTCCGTCACGCGGGAAATAAACGCCCGGTCTCTCTTCGGCAGATACTGGTACTTCTCCAGCGTACCTCTCAGCACGATATGGCTGTACGCTTCCTCCTCCGTGACTTCCATCAGGATGCCCAGAACAACCTCTCTCAGATTCACTGTCCCTGTCATAATCCCGTTCCCGCTGTATGTTCCTGCAGATATGATTTTCCAGGCCCGGCCTGTCTCCTGTCCGCCAGGGCTTCAACGAAGGCTTCGTCTTTACGTGTTTCCTCAGTTTACGATCATCTCTCAGACCGGAAGGCGTCTTTCGCCTGCACAGGGTATCCCCTGAGAAATGCGCCCGCTTCCATCCGTTTTTTCCCTTCCGGCTGTACCTCCAGGATCCGGACAAGGCCCCTGCCCGTTTGAACGGTCAGTCTCTCCCTGGAGGCTTCCACGACCGTTCCCGCTTCGCAGTCGGAAGGCGGCAGCAAATCATCCTTAACAGGGCGACAGTTCTGTGCGTCCTGTGTTCCGGGACTTCGCGGCACCTCCTCTGCCTTCAGGATCTTCAACATCTTCCCGTTTAAAAAGGAGAAGGTCCCGGGCCACGAATCAAACGCGCGTACCATGCGGCAGATCCGGTCTGCTCCCTGGCTCCAGTCAATCAGCCCGGACTGCCGGGTGAGCATCTTTGCATACGGAGTCGGACTTTCCTCAGGCTGCGGCGTATAGACCGCGCATCCGTTCAGAATCTGCTCCATCGCCTCCGGGAGAAGCCCGGCTCCCGCTTCCATGAGCGCCAGAAAGAGGCTGTCTCCGGTCTCATCCTCCCGGACCGGCACTTCTTTCTTCAGGATCATGTCACCGGTATCAAGACCTGCGTTCATCCTCATGATCGTAACGCCGGTCACCTCATCCCCTTCCAGAATCGACCACTGGATCGGCGCCGCGCCCCGCCACTTCGGCAGGAGGGACGCATGCACATTCAGGCATCCATAAGGCGGAATATCCAGAATCGACTGTGGTATGATCTGGCCAAATGCCGCCGCAACGATAAAGTCCGGACGCAGGGAAGCGATCAGCTGCACATTTTCCGGGGTGCGGATCCGCTCCGGCTGGTAAACCGCAATTCCCAGCGAAAGCGCCAGCTCCTTGACCGGCGGCATCTGCAGCCTGCCCTTTCGTCCCTTCGGCCGGTCCGGCTGTGTAAATGCCGCAATCACCTCATGACCTGCACCGGTCAGGGCCTTCAGAATCCCCGCCGCGAAGTCCGGGGTTCCCATAAATACCACACGGGCCATTCTTCTTCACTCCTCTATAACCAACCGTTTATTCCTGACAATCTCCGTTCGGATTCAGATCCCGTAATCGAAACTGCTTCGCCCCTCAGGACTCGAACTATCCAACAGAATCCGGCTCCTTTCCGGCTTCGTCTTCTTCCTCGTCCCCGGTTGTGTCAAACAGCTCGCCCTTCACCCTGGAGGTATACATCACGCCCTCCAGATGATCCAACTCATGGCAGATCGCGCGTGCAAGCAGCTCCTCTCCCTCGATCCTGACCGGAACCATGTTTTCGTCAAAACCTTCCACAATCACATGGTTCGGCCTGACAACCACGCCTGCCTTCCCGGGAACGGAAAGACAGCCCTCATTTCCTTCCTGCTCCCCATCCTGTTCGACGATCTTCGGGTTGACCAGCACGATCGGCCCTTCCCCGATATCGATGACGACAATCCGCCTCAGCACGCCCACCTGCGGGGCGGCAAGGCCGACGCCCTCCGCTTCATACATCGTCTCGAACATATCCGCGACAAGTTCCTTCAGGCGGGGCGTCATCTCCCTGACCTCCCTGCACTTTTTTGTCAGGATCTCATCCCCGATCTCTCGAATGTTTCTCAATGCCATCTGTCTGCCTCCGGTCTTATATTGTTGTCTCAAAAGTAATCTCGATGTTCGAGAACCCTTCATTCATCCCGATATACTTCTCAAGCCAGCCCCTTGCGCGTCTGAGCCCGGCTCCTGTACCGCCCTTCAGGTACAGCACCATTCTCCACACATCCGCAATCCGGGCGACAGGCTCATCCACCGGTCCCAGGATCGCCACCGGCTCCTTTCCTTTCACCCTCTCCAGGAACTTTCTCACATAGCCCGCTGCGAGAATGAGATGATCCTTGTCCAGGCAGCTCATATGAACTGCCAGAAGACTCCCTGCCGGCGGGTATCCCGCATCCGACCGAAACCGCATCTCCCGCTCATAGAACGCGTCATAGTCCTGCGCCGCAGCGCAGCGGATCGCGTAATGCTCCGGCATGCACGTCTGAATCAGGACCCTGCCTTCCCTGTCCGCCCGGCCGGCGCGCCCGGCCGCCTGCGTCAGAAGCTGGAAAGTACGTTCACTCGCTGTGTAATCCGGAAGATTCAGGGACAGATCCGCCAGAAGGATTCCCATCAGTGTGACGTCAGGAAAGTCATGTCCCTTGACGATCATCTGCGTGCCGATCAGGATATCCGCCTCGTGACCGGCAAACGCGGACAGCACATTGAGTTCGCCATCCTTGCCCTGCGCGGTATCCCGGTCAAGCCGCAGAACCCGCGCGTTCGGGAAGATCTGCTTCACACGATCTTCCACCTGCTGCGTGCCGTACCGGAAGGTGCGCAGATACCTGCTCCCGCACTCCGGACACTGAGCCGGCATCGGTGTGGTATAGCCGCAGTAATGGCAGACCAGGTTTCCTGTCGTGTGGAGCGTCAGGGATACCTCGCAATGAGGACATCGCATCGCATGCCCGCAGGACACGCAGACCACAGATCCGGAATAACCGCGGCGGTTCAGAAAGAGCATCACCTGTTCCTTGCGCCCGAGCGCCTCATGCATCGCCTCCTGCAGGCTTTCACTCAGCATCAGGCTGCCTGAAGAAAGAGCCTCCTGCCGAAGGTCCACGATCTGTGTCGCGGGAAGCGTGCTGCTCCCCGCCCTGCGGTCCAGGCGGATCAGTCCGATCTCGTGGTTCCTTGCAGCAAATGACGCTTCCATGGACGGTGTCGCAGAGCCGAGCACCACGCACGCTCCCTCCAGGCTCCCCCGGCGAAACGCGACCTCCCTCGCATGATAGCGGGGAGACTGCTCACTGCGGTAGCTCTCCTCGTGCTCTTCGTCGATGACGATCATCCCAAGGTTCGGAAACGGAGTGAACAGGGCGGACCTGGGACCGATCATCACATCCAGGTCCCCCTGTGCGGCACGGTCAAACTGATCCTGCCTTTCGCCTGCGCTCATCCTGGAATGGATCACGGACACCCTTCCGTTGAAGCGGTGATAGAAACGCATCAATGTCTGATAGGTCAGTGCAATCTCCGGGATCAGGACGATCGCCTGCTTCCCGCCTGCGACAACACGGGCGATGAGCTCGATATAGACTTCCGTCTTCCCGCTTCCGGTCACACCCTGGATCAGGAACCGGCTGTCCGGTTTTTCTTCCATAGCCGCCTGGATGCGTTCTACCGCCTGCCTCTGGTCCTCATTCAGCTCCACCCTGGCATGGAAAAATGCATCCGGCAGCGCCGGATTGCGGTAGACCCTTGTCCGCTCTATCGTCACGAATCCCTTCGCCGCAAGTGTGCGGATCACCGCGCCGGTCACATGCAGCTTCCCCGTACACACTTCATACGGAAGCTGCTTCTCCTGGACCAGCGCTTCCATCAGGCGAAGGCGCGCGTTCTGATGGAGACGTCTCATTTCTTCCATCGACCGCACGGCGCTCTCTTCCGGAACCGCCAGGCAGACTATCCGTTTTTGCTTTGCCGAAGTC
>CACXFW010000346.1 GCA_902767065.1 uncultured Lachnospiraceae bacterium
CTTCCTCCCATCGAGTAGGATGTGATGCCATGGGTAAATTCATGTGCCATGACATCCAGGCATTCGACCGTATCATTGATATCGCTGATGGCAAAATTCCCGAAACCGTTCCAGTAACCGTTAAAATACGCGTTGTCGATCGCAGCTCCGGTCTGGTCGCAGACGCCGCTCAGAATCGCCAGGGGGATTCCGCACCCGTCAACCGAAGGGTATCCGTGATCATTAAAATAATCATACACACGTGCGATATTGTACAGGGCGATCAGCTCTTTGTCCTTCCACCCGCTGTTCGTGTCAGAAGAGGAGATCCTGTATTCGCCGGATCCGTAGACTGCCTCCTTGTAATCCGCCACCAGGATCATCCGGTCCAGGTCCATCAGATAATACCGTCCGTCCTCCCTGCTCCTGGCAACAGGAACCGTCAGGCTGACAGTGCTGCCGTCATGCAATGTGACGTCGCCGGTCCAGGCCGTACTGTCATATCCCTCGAACATCGCCTTGGCCTTCCGCTCCAGGGCATCATCCTTTTGCAGGAGCGGGGTTTCGAGCGTGCCGCAGGGCAGATTCATCACGTACTGCCCGTTATAACTGACAAAATGCTGCAGATACGGAAGGTCGCTGTTTCCGGAATGGACCGCCGGGTTGTCGGAAAAGACCGCCCAGACATGCTGGAGCTTTTCTTCCTCCATGATTCCTGTACGGACTGTGCGGCCCGGATAGACTGTGAGGTTTTGATCCGGGAACGAATCCCGGACGATCTGCTCCGCTTCCTCAGCGGAGATACTTCCGGGCGTTTCTTCCCTGATTCCCGTCGCCGGATTAAAGCTGCACGACAGTGCTGCGGTATACCCGTCCGGATCCACGTAGATCTTGACCGATGCGTTCAGGACCGACACGTCTCCGTCCCGCTGAAGAAACAGGTAGAAGGTATAGCCGGTGGTGTAATCGATTCCCTGATAGACACAGAATAGAAGCGCTCCTTTCGTGAGCCCCAGAAGGCCGGACACATAGTTCAGAGACTCCGCCGCTTCCTCAGGGTTTGTCACCTTCTCCGGGCTGTACCTTCCCCGGATGAAGGTTGCCCTTCCCGCGTCGTCATAGAGAATCTCCGCGTCTCCGCCATCCAGCCGTACGATGTCCTCCGCCGTCAGCTGAGGATACGTCTTCTCCGTCATCGCCATCATATCCGGCAGATCAGACTCCGTCTCGGTCTCCATCTCATCAAACAAATCCTCGATCGACTCTGTCTCCGGCACCGGATCATCGTCAGAAGAATCTCCCGGTGGCTGCGCGGACAAACCTCCGGCGGAAGAATCTCCCGGGGACTTCGCGGACGGATTGCCGGCAGAAGAATCTCCCGGGGGCTGCGCGGACGGATCGCCGGCGGAAGAATCTCCCGGAAACAGCGCGGACGGATCACCGACAGAAGAATCTCCCGGTGGCTTCGCAAAAAGATCGCCGGCGGAAGAATCTCCCGGAAACAGCGCGGACGGATCACCGAAAAGCGCTGCATCCGCAACAATCTCATCGATCGTCCCTTCGTCCATCATCGGATTCTCATCGGAAGGAAGCGGATCCTCAATCAAGCCCTCGAGCCCGTCAAATCCTTCCGCCGAAGCACAAAAGGCAGTGCTGCACACAAGCAGCACTGCCAGAAGCCACGAAGTCAGTCTTTTCATTTTTCCCAATCTCATATTCCCTGCCCTTGCCAACCATTTCATCTTAGGGGCGGTATGATACCGGCGAATGCCGCTCTGAAGCCGGAGCGGTATCATACCGGTGAATGCCGTCATGACACAGGAGCGGCATCACATTGCTGAGAACATATCCAGCATCGCCTGCGTGTTGTCTCCGCTGACGGAGCGGACTGTAATCAGCGCAAAGTAAGAGCCCATCGGAATGCCGACCTGCTTCTGTGTTCCGGAGAATCCCGCGTAATTAAAGGTGATGTCCAGGCTGTAGCAGGTCTGTCCCATGCAGTTGACCGTATTGATCGAAGCGCCGGTGACTGTGGCGCCGAGTGCCTGCAGCGATGATGAGGACACGCTCATCGCCTCACTCAGGATCGCCATGCAGTCTTCCTGTGTCAGCGACTGCATCGACGGATCCATGTAGGAGCGGCCGTTCATGGCAGTCACATTCATCACTTCCATGCCGTCCGCGCTCTGCGCGTATACCACGCAGACCGGCTGTCCGGCTTCAATGGCGGAAACGGACTGATCCGCACTTAATCCCCCGTTGAGGGATGCCAGCTGATCCTGGTTTGCCAGGATCCAGCCTGCCGGCGCGTTGAAGTTCATTTTGAACACGCTGTTCGAGTAGCCGGATCCGGAGGTTGTTCCGAGCACACTCACGCCTGCCGGTTCAGGCTGCGGGGCAGTCGTCTCAGGCTGCGGAGCCGTTGTCTCAGGCTGCGGCGCTGTGGTCTCCGGCTGCGGGGCCGAATCCCCAGAGTCTCCGCTGACGGTATTTCCATTCGGAAGCGTCCACACAACGCCCGCCTTCGGTCTCATCGAAGAAAGCGCGGTATTCTTATCCCCGTTCAGGATCTTGTAGAACTCCGACCATATATCTCCGGTCTGCAGATCGGTAGGGTACTGGATGACGACGCTGTAGCTTCCATCCGGAGCCGCTATGGTTCCAAGATAATCGTAACTCGGAAGATACGTGTAGTCTTCCTTCTCCGGAATCAGCATGACGGTGAAGAGATGTCCGCCGAAATTCGCGTCGGCACTCTCCTTATTGACAACCTTCAGGTTGTACCCTCCATTTTCCTGCTCCAGGACAGCCGCATCAAAGTGTCCGGTCCATGCGGGCGGGATCGTCATGGTATAATACTTTGTTGAAACAGTCCAGGAACTGTCATCATTCTGCGTATACAGCTCATTTCCTCCGGCAGGAGGGGCGGTCGTCTCAGGCTGAGGGGCCGTGGTCTCGGGCTGGGGCGCAGTCGTCTCGGGCTGGGGCGTAGTCGTTTCAGGCTGAGGCGCCGTGGTCTCGGGCTGGGGCGCAGTCGTTTCAGGCTGAGGCGCCGGAGCCGGTGTCTGAGCTCCGATGACGCTCGCCGCCGCAATGATATCCTCCAGCGAATTGCCAAGCGTGTAACCGATATCCGGAATCTCCCTCTTTCCAAACATATACAGGATACTGTTAGGACCAAGCCAGATGTACCGCGTATCCTGGACGGTGTATCCCTGAATGCCGTAGTGATAGACCACCTTCTCAAGGGTCTTGTCACCGACCGTAACCTGAACCGGTGCTTCCGCGACCGTGATATCCGGTCTTCCCTCCTTCATGTACTCATAGTACTTGTCGAAGAAGCCCTCTGTCGTATTCCAGTTGAAAGCACCGACTACCATATCCGGAATCGCCTGCTCTCCCCACGTGTAGATCCAGTAAAAGTTCCCTTCTTCCTCCTCCGTCATCATATAGCTGCCCTGAATCTTCAGTTCCAGCTGGATCTCACTCAGAACACAGGTATCTGTATCGTTCTCGTAAAAGGATTCCGTATCAAAGAATCCAAGGTCCGCACCGGCTCCCATGCCGGCCAGTCCCACAAGTCCATCCAGTTCTCCGATGCCGCCCTCCAGAGTACTCATTCCGATTCCTGCGCCCTGAACCGGCAGCAGGCTCTCTTCTGTGATCGCATCGCCGCCTGCGCCTGCCATATCCTCACCCGCAAAAGAAACCATGCCCTGGGACAGCACCATCACGCTTCCGATCGCGAAAGCCATCATCTTCTTCCACATCTTCATCACAGCTCTCCTTTCTGTTCGCTGACCGGCAGGGAATAACCGCAACGGCGTATTTCCTGCATCCTGAACTGCCGCGGAATCCGCAACGGTTCATTTCCTGCATCCTGAACTGCCGCGGGGTCCACATCCGTTCATTTATTTCTTATCCTCTGTCCCTATGGACGAAAATGAAATCGCAATCGTCACAGAATCAGACGAGTTTATTATAGCATAGATTGATTAATCTGCCTTTTCGGCCCAGGTGTTGTCTACAATCTCCTGAAAATCCACATGCTCTTCCAGCTCTCCTGCTTCCTGCATCACATTCTGCAGACGGTCAAAAGCTTCCGGCTGCATGCACAGGCTGCTGTTCCACGCGTCAATGTCTTTATATCGCTGCACGACATTGGTCAGGACCTCAGCAGATGTCCCGGGAAACAAGGAAATCCGGCTTCAGCGTAAAGAATTCTGACCCCTGTTATGAGTATGATACTCCCGGTCAGGGATGAACCGTTCAAATATCCCAAGTCCGCCCTCCCGGTCCACAACATCGAGGTCATCCTGGTTCCGGATGATCCAGTTGGCCTGCTTTA
>CACXFW010000347.1 GCA_902767065.1 uncultured Lachnospiraceae bacterium
CACGGGCGGTCTGGCGCAGGTCTATCCGACGATCCCGTTTATTTCGAATACTGTCACCATCGGTTCGGCAACGACGAAGGTGGTTACGATCCTGACACCGATCCTCATGATCGTTCTGGTTGTGCTGCTGATCCAGCTGATCAATCACACCAAGATCGGCATGGCGATGCGCTCGGTGTCCACGGACTTTGAGACCAGCCGTCTTATGGGAATCAACGTGAACCGGGTCATTTCCATGACCTTTATCATCGGCTCTTTCCTTGCGGCGGTCGGCTCGATCCTTTACTTTACCAATTATCCGTCGGTCATTCCGACCTCGGGCGGAATGCCGGGACTGAAGGCATTCGTCGCGGCCGTGTTCGGCGGGATCGGTTCGATTCCCGGAGCGGTGATCGGCGCCATGCTGATCGGGATCGTGGAGAACCTGATCAAGGGAGCCGGGTGGACGACCTTCTCGGACGCGTTTACCTTCGTGCTGTTGATCGTAGTGCTTCTGTTCAAGCCGACCGGCCTGTTCGGTGAAGCGGCTACGGATAAAGTCTGAGAAAGGAGGAGAGAAATGACAAAGAAGAAAGACCTGATCTTTGCTCTCGTCCTCCTGGCAGCGGCAGTGTGCCTTGTCGCGGTGCTCGACCGCATCCTGCCCCAGACGGGGATCGTCATGACGGTTCTGAAAAAGGGATGCATCTATTCCCTGGTCGCGGTTTCCATGAACCTGCTGAACGGCTTTACGGGACTGTTCTCCCTGGGCCAGGCCGGCTTTATGCTGATCGGCGGGTATACCTACGCGATCCTGACGATCCCGGCAGCTGACAGGGCAAGCGTCTATCAGTACTTTGACGGCGGTATCGTGCAGTTTTCGATTCCGTTCTGGGCGGGCCTTGTCTGCGCCGGAATCGTAAGCGCGGCCTTTGCGTGGCTGATCGGCCTTCCCGTGCTGCGCCTCAAGAGCGACTATCTGGCCATCGCGACACTCGGATTTGCCGAGATCGTGCGCGCGTTTTTCCAGTGGGATACGCTCGGACCGCTGACGAACGGTTCCAACATGCTCCGGAAGTATCCCAGTTTCACGACACTGATGTTCCCGTTTGTTGTGGCGGCGATCTGCATTGCGCTGATTGTGCTGCTGATCAACTCCTCCTTCGGGCGCGCGTTCAAGGCGATCCGCGATGATGAGGTCGCGGCGGAAGCGATGGGAATCAATCTTGCGCATCACAAGCGCATGAGCTTCTGCATTTCCTCCTTCTTCGCCGGCGTCGGCGGCGCGCTGCTGGCGATGTACCAGACGACGATCCAGGCGCAGGCCTTCAAGTCGAACATGACCTATGAGATTCTTCTGATCGTCGTAATCGGCGGACTCGGTTCGGTCACAGGCTCCGTCTTGGCGACCTTCCTGTTCTACGCGGCTTCCGAATGGTGGCTGAGGTTCCTGGATTCTCCGCTGATGATCGGGGACTGGCAGGTTCCGCTGCTGCGCTCGGGCTTCCGCAAGGTGGTGTTCTCGGTTGTCATCATGCTGATCGTGCTCTTTGCCCGCCAGGGAATCATGGGCGACCATGAGATTTCACTGTCCGGTCTGATGAAGCTGTTCAGGCGCAAGAGAAAGGAGGCATCCGCAAATGAGCAAGTCTGATGCGAATGTGCTCCGCCTGGAGCATATCACGATGCAGTTCGGCGGCGTTGTGGCGGTCAATGACTTCTCCATGGAAGTGAACCAGGGAGAGATCGTTGCGCTGATCGGGCCAAACGGTGCCGGCAAGACGACCGCGTTCAATGTCATCACGGGCGTGTATGAGCCGACAAACGGAATCGTGTATTTCAACGGAAAACCGATCGTGGAGAATTATCCGCGCGGGAAGATGAAGAAGCTCTATCAGGGGGACAGCGCGCTGATCTATGACAAGGTGCTCTCGCAGACCCCGGATAAGATTACGAAGCTGGGGATCGCAAGAACCTTCCAGAACATCCGTCTGTTCAGGAAGATGACGGTCTTTGAAAATGTACTGATCGCGAGGCATCTGCGTTCCCGTGCGAACTTCATGAGCGCGACGCTCAGGCTGAACGCGGCGGAGGAGCGCGCGAACCGGGAGAAGACGCTGGAGCTTCTGAAGCTGGTCGGACTGGATGCGAATAAGGATGATCTGGCGACCTCGCTTCCCTATGGCAAGCAGAGACGGCTGGAGATTGCGCGCGCGCTTGCGACGGAACCGACGCTTCTTCTGCTCGACGAGCCTGCGGCCGGCATGAATCCGCAGGAGACGCTGGATCTTGCCGGGTTTATCCGGGAGATCAAGGACAGGTTTCAACTGACGATCTTCGTCATCGAGCACCATATGGATCTTGTCATGGAGATCTCGGACCGGATCTATGTCCTGGACTTCGGGCGGATGATCGCGTCCGGCACACCGATTGAGATTCAGACCAACCAGCACGTGATTGATGCGTACCTGGGGGTGCAGGAAGATTGAACAGCTGAGTGACAGAACAGGCACAGAAAACAGAGGATAGAGAAGAATGGGCAAAAAAATGGATCACGCTTCGGCAACCGGGAATACTGTCGGTACCGTCGGAAGCGTCTCGGCAGGCTGGGACCATCTTGGGAAAAGAGGGGACGGCCCTGGGCGGAATCTGCTGGAGGTACGCGGACTGAAGGTTTCCTACGGCGGGATTGAGGCGGTGCGTGATATCAGCTTTGACGTTCCGGAGCATGAGATTGTCACCCTGATCGGGGCAAACGGCGCCGGCAAGAGCTCAACGCTTCGTTCCATCGTTGCGCTGGAAAAGCCGGCCGCGGGTTCCATCCGTTTTGATTCAAATGAGCTGATCGGCATGGGTACGGAGCAGATTGTGAAGAACGGAATCACGCTTGTTCCGGAGGGACGCCGTGTGTTCGTAAACCTGTCGGTCTATGAGAATCTTCGCATGGGCGCGTACCTGCGCAATGATGATCTGGAGTCGGATCTGAACTGGGTGTACTCTTTGTTTCCGCGTCTGAAGGAGAGAAGCTGGCAGGCGGCCGGTACGCTTTCCGGAGGAGAACAGCAGATGCTTGCCATCGCGAGGGCGCTGATGAGCCGTCCGAAAATGATTATGATGGACGAGCCTTCCCTCGGTCTTGCGCCGATCATCGTCCAGGAGGTGTTTGACATCATCCGTGAGATTAATAAAATGGGCATGACCATCCTGCTGGTGGAACAGAACGCGAACATGGCGCTGAAGGCCGCGGATATGGGATATGTCATGGAGACCGGGCAGATTACACTCTCCGGGGCAGGAAAAGACCTGGCGGAGAATCCGGTTGTCAAGGAGGCATACCTCGGCAAGGCGCGGAAATAAACGATCGTCTATAAAGGAGCCGGATCCCGTTCGAAAGGACGGGTCTTGAGGGACGAAGCAGTTTCGGTTAGGGGACCTGAATCCGGACGGGCATTGTCAGGAATAAACGGCTGTTTATCCGTCTGAGCGAAGAGCCCCGCGCCATATGGCGCGGGGCTCTTCGCTTTTCATCTTCCACAACTGGCGCCAGGACACTTCAGGATGTCTGAGTGGATGCTCAGCAAGGATCCGGGCATTGGCCGGGTCATTTATCTTGATGTCTTCGAAAGCTCCAGAAGCTTTGCCTTCAGCTCCGTCTCCATCTTCACCATCTCGACCTCGGCGGCGGCACGTCTCTGGCGGCCGTCCTCCTGGATCTTCAGCACATCATCGAGCGTAGAGATCAGCTCGGCGTTCGTCTTCTTCAGTGTTTCGATATCCACGATTCCCCTCTCGGATTCCTTCGCAGTCTCAACGGAGGCTGTATGCAGCTGCTCCGCGTTCTTCTTCAGGAGATTGTTCGTCAGCTCGGAGACCTCATGCTGGGCCTTCGCCGCCTGGTTCGAATGCTCAACGCCCATGGCGATGACCATCTGATTCTTCCACAGCGGGATCGTATTGACGATCGTTGACTGGATCTTCTCCGCCATCAGTGTATCCGCGTCCTGCACAAGGCGGATCTGCGGACCGGTCTGGATCGCGATCTGGCGGGTCAGCTCAAGGTCATGGAGCTTCTTCTCAAACCGGTCGCACAGCGCACCGAGATCCTTGGCGGCCTGGGCATCCTGCGCGTCGCCGGTCGCGGCTGCTTTTTCCTGGAGCTGCTTCAGCTCACCGGCGCGAACCTGAGCAAGACGCTTCTTGCCGGCGGCGATGTACATCGACAGTTCCTTGAAATACTGCAGGTTCATGTCGTACATCTTATCAAGCGTCGCGACGTCCTTCAGCAGCTGGATCTGGTGTCCCTCCAGTACATGCACGATATCATCCACCGACTTCTCGGTTCTTTCATACCTCGCCTTCATGGCGACGACCTTGTTGGACTGCTTCTTGAAGAACTTGAAGATCCCGCCGTCATCCTCATTGACATCGAAGTCTGTCAGCTCGGTGACGAGGCCTGAGATCATCTTACCGACCTCGCCCATATCCTTGTTCTTGACATTCGCAAGGGCAAGATCGGAGAAATCGGACATTTTCTTCTGCGTACCGGCGCCGTACTGCATGATGGCATTCGAGTTGTGAATATCGATTCTCTGGGAAAATGCATCAATCTGCGCCTGTTCTTCCGCAGAGAAGGCAGC
>CACXFW010000348.1 GCA_902767065.1 uncultured Lachnospiraceae bacterium
CTCCTTCCCATCCACGAGAAGCTTCTCCACACCACTGCACAGATGCTTCGGATTCCTGACATGAATATGGTAAGTGGCGCCCCGCCAGACCCTTTCCGCCTCAAATCCTTCCCAGCTGCCCGGTATGCAGGGATCCACCTCAAGGCAGTCGTAGCCGGGACGGATCCCGAGGATAAAATGTGTCGCCGAATAATAAGACCACCCGCCGGAGCCCGTCATAAAGGGATGCCTGGCCCTGCCGTATGCCGAATGGTCGGGCCCCATGATAAACTGGCAGTAGGAATATGGCTCGGACTGGCGTATCTCGATCCTGTCGTTCTGATTGTACGGACACAGCGCGTCATACAGCTCCATGGCCCGGTCTCCTCTTCCCAGGATGCACTCCGCCGCCCATGCCCATGGATTCGGGTGGGAGAAGATCGAACCGTTTTCCTTTACGCCCGGATACACCCTGGTAACAAATCCGATGTCATCATCCGGATGGGTGTAGGAGGGGGCGTTGAGACGAAGTCCATAAGGCGTAAACAGGTACCTGTACACACTGTCCATTGCCAGGAGCCCTCTTTCACGGGAGGATGCTCCGGACAGAACAGCCCAGGCGTTGCTCTCCAGGTGCACCCTGCCCTCGAGATCCGATGCCGTCCCGATCTTCTTTCCCTTTCCAGTGATTCCGCGCAGATACCATTGTCCGTCCCACAGCACAGACTCCGCGGCTTCTCTCACGTGAGCGGCAATCAGGGTATAATGCTCCGCATCCTCTGTCCTTCCAAGGAATACCGCCAGATCCGTAAACTGCCTCAGAGCCCAGTAATGAAGGAAGGACACCATGGCGCTCTCCCCGCCTCCCAGGTTCAGGCAGTCGTTCCAGTCAGCACGTAGTCCCCTGCAGATTCCGTTCTTTCCCACCTGCTTCGCGGAAAAGTCCAGGATCCGTTTCAGATGTTCATAGACCGTTCCTTCACCGCCGTCCGCATAGGTTGTGATCCTGTCGGCAAATGAGACCTCTCCCGTCTCCTTGATGTATTCCGTGACTGCGCCGACAAGCCACAGAGCATCGTCCGCGCAGGCGTCTTCGATTCCGTGGATGAGATCCTTTTTATCTGCCTTCGGAATCACCGTCGGAGAGCGGAAGGGCCGCTTCCCCGGATCGTCCGGTTCAAACCACCTCGGCTCAAAAAGATGAAGTCCATACCCCGCGCCTGTCAGTCCCTTCAGAAGCTGAAGGATCCTCTCCCTGCACTTTTCGGGCGCGCTGTGCGGGATCGTCATGGAATCCTGCGCGGTATCCCTGTACCCGAGGCCGGTGCGCCCTCCCACCTCGATAAAGGACGCGAACCGGGAGAACATCACATTGATCTCTGACTGGTACAGTGTCCAGATATTGATCATCGTATTCATGGCTGCGCTGGGGGTTTCGATGCACAGCTTTTTCCTCTTTTCCTCCCAGAAGGATGCCATCTGCGCATAGGACCGGTCCACCTCCTGAAAGTCACTGTACTTTTCCCGGATCCTTCTTCCTTCCTGCCGGTTCCCCTCGCCAAGCATCAATACAAAGCGCACCTTCTCTCCGGGTGCCAGGACCATGTCCTTTTGAAGAGTGCCGCAGTGATTTCCGCCCTTCTCACTGGATCCGGAGCATTTTCCGCGGATCACGGCGGCAGGTGCGCTCTCGGATCCATATGCGCCCAGAAAGGCGTCTCTCAGGCAGTCATATCCGTCAGGAGCGAAACTTGCGGTAAAAAACTGGTATCCGAATTCCTCATAGAACAGGTCATGCTCTATGATTCCGTCCTCACAGGAAGAGCCGGCACAGTACAGGCTCATCTGGAAATTCTGGTTGTCGAGGGCGATATGGTGGAAGGAAAACTCAAGATAAGAAAATACGCTGATCTGTCTCGTCCGGTCTGTCGTGTTTTCGATGCAGACATCCCATAGCTCCACTGCCTCCCCGATCGGAACCGACAGTCTTTGCGACGCTTTCAGTCCATCATAGAAGCATTCATAGACAGAGTAGGAGAGGCCATGCCTGCACCGGTACTTCGCTTTCTCAAGGCTCTTCGCGGCCGGCTGCCATGAGATCGTGAAAAACTCTCCCGTATCATTATCCCGGATGTATACATAGTGTCCGGGCCGGTCCATGGGAACGCCATTTCCCCGGAACCGGGTGATCCGGTGGTACTCAGGCGACTTGTAAAAGAGATATCCTCCGGCAGTATGATTGACCACCGCACAGGTATCCTCCACTCCCAGGTAATTCGTCCATGAAACCGGCAGATCCACCCGGTCAATCACATACTCCCGCGCCTGATTGTCAAAATAACCATATCTCATAGAAAACACCCTCCGGTATCATCCTGCAAAAGATCTGTCTCATGACCGGATACTCGCCTGATCCGTCTCATGACCTGGAACTCGCATGATCCGTCCCATGACCTGGAACTCGCATAATCCGTCCCATGACCTGGGAGCAGGTCCGATCGTCTCATGACGGGTCAGGCCTGCTTCCGCTTTAAGATGATTATACCCGAGGGTGCCCGGATGAACATGACGCGTCTTGTTCACCGGTTGGATATTCTTGTCTGATTGTTGCTTGTCCGCCCTGGCCCGCTGGCACAGGGCTGGCTGCGTGTGGCCTGTAGCATCTGACCGGCAAAGAGCCGGTTCCTTGTTTCCCTGAAGAACTGATCAGAAATGGCCTGCGAAGATGGAACCTCCCCCCACAGCCTCAGACAGGAGCATCGTAAGACGCGGCATACGTGCGAAGCACGGATGGTCTGAGGTCTGTGGGTGGAGGGGCTGTGAAGAGTAACCACAGGTTATTTCTGAACAGTTCCTTAAAATCTGGAAAACACATACCTCCCGGACTTCGTCAGTTCCTCCTGAGAAAGTCCATCCTCTGCGTTCGCCTTCTTTCTGAGGGCTGCGCTGCTCTCTTTTTTGTTGCAGTAGGACCAGTTTGCCCAGCTGAGCCTGTGCTTTTCCATAAAGCTGATCCACTGATCCGATTCCTTCCTGTATACCCCTCCCCCTCCGGTGGCTCTGGAGGTTCCCCATTCGGAGATAAAAACGGGCAGCCCTCTGTCCAGGGCGTTCTGGATCTTGCCGCGCAGCCACTCACCGTGTTCTCCCGCGTAGAAATGACAGGTGTACATAAGGTTTGGATACGGAAGAGGATTCCCTGCCGCGACATCGACGTCCTGGCTCCAGGTCGGCGTTCCCACCAGAATCACGCAGTTCGGGGAGTTCTGGCGGATCACGGGAATCACGGCTTTCGCATAGGACCGGATCTTCTTCCAGGTTCCCTTTCCGTTCGGCTCGTTACAGATCTCATACAGAACATTCGGGCAGTCCGCATACCGCGCTGACACCTTCCTGAAAAATGACACTGCCGCTTTCCGGTGCTTCATCGGATTCCCGTCGCTCAGGATATGCCAGTCAATGATCACATACATGTTCCGGGAGACGGCGGCGTCTACGGCAAGGCACAGTTTGTTCAGGACTCCCTTCCTGTCTGACAGATATCCGCCCTCAGCCGTGTACATTGCGATCCGGAACAGGTTTGCACCGTATGCCGCTGTCGCGCCGATCGCGTTTTCGGACGTAAACTGAGAAAACCACTGCAGGCCATGGCTGCTCATCCCGTGCAGAATGACCGCCTGTCCTGCTTCATTGACAAGCTGTGTGCCCTCCACCCGGAGCCATCCATTCTGCTTCACGCCGTTTGCCGCCTCCATCACTTCTCCCGGCGCTGCCACAGCGGGAATACTCAGCGTCAGCAGGGACGCAAGCCAGAAGAGAAATACCGCAGGGAACCGTTTATTCATCATACCTGTCTCCTCTATAATACTGCTTGCCGCTCTCCCTGCAGCATGCTATGGTATTTCATGGCAGGCAAATCGGCTGAAGGTCGTATGAAACCGGCCGCATCAATGCAATATTACAACGCAGCTGTTGTTTTCGTAACTGTGCTTATGAAATGCTGTGTTACTATTCACGGCCCCTTCCCCACAGACCGTGAACCGTCTGCGCTGACGCGCATCCGCCGCATCTTTGCAGCTTGTTGTTCCCGGTTGTGGGGAAGTTCCCGCTCCACGGGCCAGATCTGAGCTTTGTACTGCCGCTTACAGGCAAGCCTGACGCGTCAGATA
>CACXFW010000349.1 GCA_902767065.1 uncultured Lachnospiraceae bacterium
AAAGTGCCTTCCGGCCGGACGAACTCCATAGCAGAGTATGTGCGGGCAGAAGGCTTTTCGTTTATCACCAGAGGTTCAACATGACCAGAAGAGAATTGAGAGAGCATATCTTCCGGGAACTCTTTACCGCACAGTTTTATGAAGAGAACGAAGAAGACAGATCCAGCCAGCTTGAACTGTACTTTACGCATCCGGAGGGGGATGACCTTGACTTTCCTCCCTGCGAGGTGAGTCCCCAGGAACAGGAAGAGATCCTGCTCAAGACCCGCGCGATTCTATCCTTAAAGGAAGAGATAGACCGCATGATTGAGGAAGCCTCTGTCGCGTGGACGATCCGGCGGATGAACCGCAGCGACCTTTCAATCCTGAGGCTTGGGGCGTATGAGCTTCTCTATGATGATACGATCCCTCCGAAGGTCGCAATCAATGAAGCGGTTCTCCTGGCAAGGAAGTTTGGCGGAGAAGAGTCGTACTCCTTTATCAACGGGGTACTGGGACAGATCCAGAGGAAGAAGGAGAATTCCTGATGGCTTTTCAGGAAAGGCCGCGTGTCTATACGGTCAGCCAGGTCAATCATCATATCAGCTGCCTGTTTCGGGACGATCCTGCAATGAACCAGATCCTTGTGAAGGGGGAGCTCTCCAATGTGAAATACGCCGCCAGCGGCCATCTGTATTTTTCCCTGAAAGATGAAAGCAGTCAGATCCGCTGCGCCATGTGGGCATCGGATGTTCGAAGGAGCAGGGTTAGCGTCCGGGACGGTGAGAGCGTGATTGTATTCGGGCAGATCGCCGTCTATGAACGGGACGGAACCTACCAGCTCTACGCAAAGGCCATCCGTCAGGAAGGGAGCCTCGGAGCACTGTACGAACGCTTCGAGGATCTGAAGAAGAAGCTTCTTGAGATGGGCATGTTCGATGAATGCTACAAGAAACCGATTCCTCAGTATGTGCGTACGCTGGGAGTGGTCACTGCCAGGACCGGCGCGGCGGTGCGGGATATTATCACAGTCTCAAAGCGGCGTAATCCCGGCATACAGATTATTCTCTGCCCCGCGACCGTACAGGGCGACGGAGCGGCCGAAAGCATTGTGCGCGGGATCGAGACGCTGGATAGGCTGGGATATGTGGATGTGATCATCGTCGGACGTGGCGGCGGATCCATTGAGGATCTGTGGGCTTTCAACGAAGAGATCGTTGCAAGGGCGATCTGGAACTGCGAAACGCCTGTGATCTCGGCCGTCGGGCATGAGACCGATACGACGATCGCGGACTTCGTCGCTGACCTGAGGGCACCGACCCCGTCCGCGGGAGCAGAGCTTGCGGTTACAAACATGCAGGACATCCGGACGAGGCTTGAGGAGCGGGAGAGCCGGCTGCTTGCTCTGATGGAGCAGGCGCTGGAAAGATCAAGGCAGGCACTTCGCCAGTACACTCTGATGCTCAGGTTAAACGGGCCGGAGGGGAAGCTTCAGCGAAGTGAGCAGTTCCTGCTTGCCTCGGGGGAGCGGATGGACCGTGCCATCACGATCAGGCTCAGGGAAGCGGCAAGTGCATCCAGGCGTCTTCGGGAGATGCTGGACCTTCGGATGGAGGAGTGCCTGAGAAGGACGCTTCACAGGTCAGAGCTTTCTGAAAGCCGGCTGACAGCCTTGTCTCCTAAGGCAAAGCTTAATGCCGGATATGCTTATATCGAGGATGACAGTCACAGGGCGCTTAGCTCAGTGAAGATGGTGAAAGAAAAAGACCATCTTGTGATCCGGCTTCGGGACGGCATTCTCACGGCACAGGTTCTTGAGATTCATCACACAGAGGAATGAGGTACCGGGCAGTACCATAGGGAGTAAATCATGGCGCAGGAAAACATGCAGAAAGAAGAGATCACGATCGAACAGGCTTTTTCCAGGATAGATGAGATTATGAAGGCCCTGGAAGATCCTGCGACCAGCCTGGAGGACTCCTTTGCCCTGTATCAGGAGGGAAGCGTGCTTCTGGCACAGGCGAACCAGAAGATTGATCTGGTTCAGAAAAAGGTTCAGGTCCTTCAGCATTCGCAGAATGAATCGGAGATGACAACGCTGGATGACAGCGAATGGGTGGAGTAAGGCAGGAAACGGAAGATGGTTTTTGAGGATGAGATGAGAGCCCGGCTTCAGCATGTCAATGCCATTATCGGGGATTACATGCCGAAGGAGAGCGGCTTTCAGAAGACGCTGCTGTCGGCGATGAATTACAGCATGGATGCCGGCGGAAAGAGAATGCGGCCGATCATGCTGGAGTGTACCTATCAGATGTATGGCGGCAAGGGAGCGCTTGCAGCGCCGTTTATGGCTGCAATGGAGATGATCCATACCTCCTCGCTGATCCATGATGATCTTCCCGCGCTCGATAACGATTCCATGAGACGCGGGCGCAAGACCACGCATATCGTATATGGGGAATCGATGGCGATCCTTGCGGGAGACGCGCTGATGAACTATGCGTACGAGACAGCGTGCCGGGCATTTGACACCGCCCGGGAAGACCAGGTAATGAGTGTTGCAAGGGCGCTTTGCATCCTGAGTGAGAAGAGCGGGATCTACGGCATGCTTGGCGGACAGTCCTGTGATGTGGAATGTGAAGGCAGGGCCCTGACAGAGGGGATGGTTGAATTCATCAATCTCCATAAGACTTCGGCTCTGATTGAGGCGAGCCTGATGATCGGAGCGGTGCTGGCGGGCGCTCCCAGGGAGGATGTCGGCATCCTGAAGGAAGTCGGAAACAAGGTCGGTCTTGCGTTTCAGATCCGGGATGATATTCTGGATCTGACCGGAAGTGAGGCAGAGCTTGGGAAGCCGATCGGATCGGATGTGCGCAACCGGAAGACGACCTTTGTCTCCCTGTTCGGGATTCCGGCAGGCAAGGCGAGGGTTGAGATGTTGTCCGGTCAGGCGCTGGAGCAGTTTGATTCTCTTAGTGCCAGGCACGAGTTTTTGCGTCTTCTTCTGGAAGAGCTGGCTGTCAGACGCAGATAGCAAAGCTGTCTTTGTTCCGGGGTTTATGACATGGTTCTTGAGAAAATCAACCAGCCAAATGACATAAAGAAGATTCCAAAAGAGGAACTCCCGATTCTGGCGCAGGAGATCCGCTCTTTCCTGATCGAAAAACTCTCGGTTACGGGCGGACATCTTGCGTCCAATCTCGGCGTGATCGAAATGACAATGGCGCTTCATCTCGTGTTCTGTCTTCCGGAGGACAAGATCCTCTGGGACGTGGGCCATCAGTCCTATACCCATAAGATCCTGACGGGGAGGAAGGAAGGCTTTGACAGCCTCAGGAAGCTCGGCGGACTGTCCGGCTTTCCGAAGCGGGAGGAGAGTGCCTGCGACGTGTTCGACACCGGACACAGCTCCACCTCCATCTCTGCCGCGCTCGGAATCGCACAGGCAAGGGATCTGAAGGGGAAACACTACAGCGTAGTCGCGGTGATCGGAGACGGGTCATTTACCGGCGGCATGGTGTATGAAGCGCTGAATAACGCATCCCAGTCAAAGACGAACTTCATCATTGTCCTCAATGACAACGGGATGTCCATCTCTGAAAATGTCGGCGGATTCCCTTCGTATCTTTCCACGCTGAGAACAAATGAGACCTATACGAGCCTGAAGCGGGCGGCGGAAGACGTCCTGCGCCATTCAGGAGGCGGAGAAGCCGCGATCCGCAGAATCCGCGGAATGAAAAACAACCTGAAATCGATGCTGATTCCGGGTTCCTTCTTTGAGCAGCTGGGGATCAAGTATTTCGGCCCGATTGATGGTTATAATATTGACCGCATGGTCACGGTCTTTCAGAATGCGCAGAAGGTGCTAGGACCGGTGGTTGTCCATGTGCTGACGAAGAAGGGGAAGGGCTATTCCCCGGCGGAGCGCATGCCCGCGCGCTTTCACGGGACGGGTCCCTTCGAGATCGAGACGGGCATGCCCGCGAAGAGGAAGGAGAAGGCGGACTGGAGCGACATCTTCAGTACGGTCATGTGCAAAGAGGGAAACCGGACTTTGAACCTGTGCGCGGTCACTGCGGCGATGCCGGACGGAACCGGGCTGAAACGGTTCAGGGGGATGTATCCTGACCGCTTTTTTGACGTCGGGATCGCGGAGGCGCATGCGGTAACCTTCTGCGCAGGTCTTGCCGTGGGCGGCATGATTCCGGTCTTTGCCGTGTATTCTTCTTTTCTGCAAAGAGGCTTTGACCAGATTGTCCACGATGTCTGTCTCCAGAACCTTCATGTCATCTTCGCGATTGACCGGGCAGGGCTGGTCGGCGCGGACGGGGAGACGCATCAGGGAATCTTTGACCTGTCTTATCTCACCATGATTCCAAACCTTTGTGTCATGGCGCCCAAGAATAAGTGGGAACTTGCGGATATGCTGAAATGGGCCATCCGGAAGGCACAAGGACCTGCTGCGATCCGTTATCCGCGCGGCAGCGCCTATGACGGACTGGAAGAATTCCGCGCTCCGATCCGGTATGGAAAATGGGAGATTCTGTATGATGAATCGGATATCTGCCTGCTGGCGTCAGGAAGCATGGTGGAAACAGCGGTCGAAGTCCGCTCCATGCTGAAGAGAGAGGGCGCAAACTGCAGCCTGATCAACTGCCGGTTCCTTAAGCCGCTGGATGAGGAGGTGCTCAGGGAGGCAGCGCTTTCCCATCGTCTTCTTGTTACGATGGAGGAAAATGTGGAAGCCGGAGGGTTTGGCAGCCTGGTTCTTTCCTGTCTGAATGACTGCGGGATCAGCGTGAGTCTGGAGAGAATCGCTCTTCCGGATATGTATATCGAGGCCGGCTCCGTCGACTTACTGAAGGAGGAGACGGCGCTGGATGCCGGCAGCATCTACAAGAGGATCCGTACGAGGATGATTGGATTATACGGATGAAAGAGAGACTGGATATTCTTCTGGTGCGCGGCGGGTTCTTTCCTTCCAGGGAAAAGGCCAGGGCGACCATCATGGCAGGCCAGGTCTATGTGAACGGGCAGAAGGAAGACAAGGCCGGAATGAAATTTGATACGGACGCACAGCTTGAGGTGCGCGGAAAGGGGCTTCGCTATGTCAGCCGGGGCGGCCTGAAGCTGGAGAAAGCACTCAGCGAATTCGGTCTGAAGCTGGACGGAAAGGTCTGCATGGATGTCGGCGCCTCCACCGGAGGCTTTACGGACTGTATGCTTCAGAATGGGGCAAAGATCGTCTATTCGGTGGATGTGGGACACGGCCAGCTGGACTGGAAGCTGCGCGAAGACAGCCGGGTCGTCTGCATGGAACGGTTCAACGCGAGGAATCTGTCTCCGGCGGATCTTGCGGAGAGGGTGCAGTTTGCTTCCATCGATGTCTCCTTTATCTCCCTGAAGCTGATCCTGGAGCCGGTGATGTCGGTGCTCGGGAAGGATGGTGAGATCGTATCGCTCATCAAACCACAGTTCGAAGCGGGCAAAGACAAGGTCGGCAGAAAGGGAGTCGTTCGTGATCCGAAGGTACACCTTTCGGTCATCCGGCAGGTGCTCACACATGCAAGCTCCATCGGGCTTACCCCAGTGGGCCTTACGTGGTCTCCGATTACAGGTCCGGAAGGAAATATTGAGTATCTGGCGCATTTTCTGAAAAACGCGCCGGAGGAAAGCATCAGCGCCCTGACCGAAGCGCAGGACGTGGTACGGCATGCGCATGAAGCTTTGAATCCGTAATGATGACAGAGGCCTGAACATATGGATGCATTTTATGTCATTACCAATCATCTGAAGGAGAACGCCGGAAAAGAAGCAAGATACATCAAATCCTATCTGGAACAAAAGGGTAAAATATGCTATCTTCAGACTGATGGTGTGAAATCAGAATCGGATTATGTCAGATATACAGATGCTTCAAGGATCCCGGAGGATGTCGGTTGTGTGATTGCACTGGGCGGCGACGGCACGCTGCTCCACGCGTCACGGGATCTGATTGACACTTCGCTTCCTCTTCTGGGAGTCAATCTGGGCAGGCTTGGATATCTTGCGGAGATTGAGCACACCAGCATTGCACAGACACTCGACAGACTGATCGCGGATGATTATTTCATCGAAGAGCGGATGATGCTTCAGGGAACCGTGGTATCCGCCTCCGGGGAGAGGATCAGGGATATCGCGCTGAACGACATTGTCATCTCAAGGCGCGGCAGACTTCGGGTAGTTGATTTTAATGTCTACGTGGATGATGTGTTTCTGTGTTCCTACAGAGCAGACGGCATCATCGTCTCTACCCCGACAGGTTCGACCGGATACAGCCTCTCCGCAGGAGGGCCGATCGTTTCACCGGATGCATCCCTGATCCTTCTGACAGCCATTGCTCCCCATACTCTGATTTCCAGAACCATTGTCCTACCGGATCACGTAGCGGTTTCGGTGGAGATCGGCAAAGCCCGGTTCGAAGAAGAGGGCGGTGCGGAAGTGTCCTTTGACGGCGATGCTTGCGTGATTCCGGAAACCGAGGAGAGGATCGTGATCTCAAAATCAGAGAAAACGGCTCATTTTATCAAGATGAATCATACCAGTTTTGTAACAAATCTGAGAGAGAAACTGAAGTAGTCCGGCTGATCCTGTGCGTTTCGGGATGTGGGATGTGGACCGGCATATGACAACAGGGAAGGCAGAGAGAAAAGATGATGAAAGTCAGGAGACAGGCAAAGATTCTGGAACTGGTCAATCAATATGAGATCGAGACGCAGGATGAGCTCGCCGGACACCTGAAAGAGGAGGGGTATCAGGCAACTCAGGCCACCATTTCAAGGGATATCCGGGAACTCAAGCTGATGAAGATCTCAACCGGCAGCGGTCACCAGAAGTATACGGCGATCGAATCCGGTTCGGAAAAGCTTGCGGAAAAGTATCTCAGGGTCCTGAGAGACGGGTTTATGGAGATGGACAGAGCCGGAAACCTGGTTGTGATTCACACGGTATCGGGGATGGCCATGGCAGTTGCCGCTGCGCTTGACGCGATGAACTGGTCAGAGGTCGCCGGATGTATCGCCGGGGATGATACGATCTTCTGCGCGGTACATACTGAGGAGGAAGCGGCGTCTGTCATGGAAAAGATCCGGGCAAACGTCAGGCAATGAATTTGCCGGATACCGCTTCCTCGTGCCGCAGCGCCGGGACGATGATGTTTCGGCTGTGAAACCGGCATCCGTGAGGGGGAGCTGGGTTACTATTCACGGCCCCTTCCCCACAGACCGTGAACCGTCTGCGCTGACGCGCATCCGCCGCTGCTTCGCAGCTTGTTGTTCCCGGTTGTGGGGAAGTTCCCGCTCCACGGGCCTGATCTGAGTTTTGTACTGCCGCTTACAGGCAAGCCTGACG
>CACXFW010000350.1 GCA_902767065.1 uncultured Lachnospiraceae bacterium
GCGATCGACGGCCCGGTGATCACCATCCGGCGCTTTCCGGAGAAGCCGATCTCCATCCGGCAGCTGATCTCGTGGGGATCGGTGTCGCAGGAGGCGGCGGATTTCCTGAAAGCGCTGGTGGAAGCGGGGTACAACATCTTCATTTCCGGCGGGACCGGCAGCGGGAAGACGACCTTTCTGAATGCGCTGTCTAACTTTATCCCGAAGGATGAGCGCATCATCACGATTGAGGACAACGCCGAGCTGCAGATCCAGGGCGTCCGCAACCTGGTCCGGCTCGAGGCGCGCCGGCCGAACGCGGAAGGCGACGGCGAGGTCACGATCCGGGATCTGATCCGGTCCTCTCTTCGGATGAGGCCCGACCGGATCATCGTCGGGGAGGTGCGCGGGGAAGAGACGATCGATATGCTGCAAAGCCTCAATACGGGGCATGACGGAAGCCTGAGCACGGGACACGGAAACAGCCCCAGGGACATGCTTTCCCGCCTTGAGACGATGGTGCTGATGGGGCTGGAGATTCCGGTTTCCGCGATCCGGCGCCAGATCGCCTCCGGCATTGATATCATGGTACACCTGTCCCGTATGCGGGACAAGTCACGGAAGGTGCAGGAAATCCTGGAAATCGACGGATACGATATTCCCACCGGTGAGATCCTTACACATTCCCTGTATGAGTATGAAGTTCAGGGCGAAGACCGGAACGGACGCCTGATCGGAACCTTGAAAAAGACCGGGGAGCTGAACCACCGGCACAAGCTCGACCGCGCAGGGATCAGGCTATGAAGGCGCGTGGCATTGCAGGTCTGGATTGTACCTGCCGCGCATGCTATGATGAGCTTGTATCCCATCATCTGTCATTTTCGAAATGGAGAGCTTTTTATGAAATGGTATGTTGACCAAAGTGCGGCTTTTCCAGGAGACGGGTCTGAGGGGAGACCGTTTAAGCGTATCAGTGACGCGGCCACCCTCGCGATGCCGGGCGACGAGGTACTGGTAGCTCCCGGAATCTACAGAGAATATGTCGATCCGAAGGCTGCCGGCAGAGAGGATGCGCGGATTGTCTATCGCAGCCTTCAGAAAAAGGAGGCTGTCATCACCGGCGCTGAGGTTCTCAGCGGCTGGAAGCAGGACGGGAACCTCTGGACGGCAAGCGTAGACAACAGCATCTTCGGAGCCTATAACCCGTATACCACGTACGTGTACGGCGACTGGTACTTTGCCGGCAAGTCGAAGCACACCGGCGCCATCTTCCTGAACGGAAGAATGCTGTATGAGGCAGCTTCCGTCCAGGCCTGCCGCAAGGCTGAAAAGAGCGAGGTTTCCTGGGTTCCGGAGGAGTCTGTGTACCAGTGGTATGCCGAGCAGTCCGCGGATGGGCTGAAGACGATCTTCTGGTGTAATTTCCAGGATGTGGATCCCAACCTCGAAACGGTAGAGTTCACTGTCCGCAGAAACTGTTTCATGCCTTCCAGAACCGGAATCGGTTATATCACGGTCTCCGGATTTAAGGTAGACAAGGCTGCGACCACGTGGGCGCCTCCTGCAGCCTATCAGGACTGCATGATCGGCCCGCACTGGTCGAAGGGCTGGATCATCGAAGACTGTGAGATCAGCAACTCCAAGTGCTCCGGAATCGGTCTTGGGAAGTACTATGATCCGGACAATGATCATTATTTCACGACAAAGCATGTCAAGAGCCCGACCCAGATGGAGCGGGACACCGTCTGCAGAGGGCAGTTCCATGGCTGGCTGAAGGAGAACATCGGCGGCCATATTGTCCGCAGGTGCGATATCCATCACTGCGAGCAGGGCGGCATCATCGGGCGTATGGGCGGCGTGTTCAGCCTGATCGAGGACAATCACATCCACCATATCAACAATATGATGGAGCTTGGCGGCGCGGAGATCGCCGGCATCAAGATGCATGCCGCGATCGACGTGGTCATGCGGCGCAACCACATCCACCACTGCACGATGGGCATCTGGTGTGACTGGGAGGCGCAGGGAACGCGTATCTCCGGAAACCTGCTGCATGATAACCAGAGGCCTGCCTTCGCGAAGCAGCTTACGGGCGGCATGACCTGTCAGGATATCTTCGTCGAGGTGAGCCATGGCCCGACCCTGATCGACAACAATCTCCTGCTGTCCGACGTATCCCTGCGCATCGCCACACAGGGCGTCGCCATGGTGCACAACCTGATCTGCGGATCATTTACCTACGTCGGAGGCGGGACGACATGGAGATACACGCCTTA
>CACXFW010000351.1 GCA_902767065.1 uncultured Lachnospiraceae bacterium
GAGCGGTTTCACCGCTTGTCCGCCCACAGGAACCGCTCAGATCCGTCAGATAAGCAAGCTTATCTGACTGGATCATGAGCAATTCCAAGGGGTGCTGAATAATAACAGAAAAAGAATACCCCTTTTCATCCTTCAGACTATGATACACATTTACCCGCCCGTTTGTTTTAAACGGATGCCTTTCTCAGCAGTGGTATCAGTACGCCGCCGGCTGCATTTCCTGCTGTCATGATCAGAAGATAGAGGACTGCTTCAGCACTCCATGCCTTACCCACTGTAAAATAATACATATTCGCAACGCAGTGTTCGAAACCACAGAGAACAAAAACAGTCACACCAAAGAAAACCGCCAGATACTTCCCCATCTCATGAGGAATGCTCTTATACCCCTCAACGGCAATATAGATCATAATATCGCACAGGACAGCCAGAATAAACGCGCTGAGAAGGCCCTGAGACAGTTTTGTCTGCGATATCCCTCCCGCTTTCTCTATCAGCTGAGGTGCCAGTCTGGTCTGCATTTCAAGGAAAGCCGTGAGCAGGGATCCGATCAGATTTCCGAGCCAGATCAGAGGGAGCTTCATTGCGTACGTTCTGTCATTATCAAAGACATAGCAAACTCTTCCCGTAAACAGGCTGAATCCAAATGCACAGACAGTAAACAGGCCCACCGAAAAAAATATGGCGCCCGCAATTTTCGAGTCAGTCAGCAAAAATACTGTCCCGCCTATTGAAATACTGATTCCTGCCAGTATGCCGCTTATGACTGTTTTCATAGGATCCTTTCTTTCTCTCCGGACTTCTCTGCTGAGATCGACACCGCGCACACCTTATACTCCGGTATCCTTGCAAATTCATCCAGAGCCGGATTTGTAATGAAGTTTACCGGGCAATCCGGGAAGTGAAAAGGCATCCAGACTTCGCCGGGGGAGGTTTTTGAACCGGTTCGCGCGAGAGCAGTGACACTGCCCCGGCGGCTCTTCACAACTACGCGGTCCCCGTTTGAGATTCCGATACGCGCCGCGTCTTCTGCGTTCATTTCAATGAATCCTTCCCCTGAGATTTCTGTCATCCCCGGGGACCGCATGGTCATAGCGCCCGCGTTATGGTGGTAAAGAATACGGCCGGTTGACAGAAGGAAAGGATATTCCTCATCCGGCAGCTCGGCGGCAGGACGGTATTTTGCGGGATACAGCAGGACCTTGCCACGTACCGGCCCGCCGGCATGCATAATCGGCGTGCCCGGGTGATCCTTTGACGTACAGGGCCATTGAAGACTGGCTCCGCTGTCCAGCCTTGCATGGGAAATCCCTTTATAAGCCGGTGTGAGTTCAGCAATCTCATCCATGATCTGAGCCGGGGTCAGATGTTTTTGCGGATATCCCATCGCATTCATCAGGTCGATGACAATTTCAGTGTCAGGCCTCATCCCGCCTTCCAGAGTAACGGCCTTGCGGACTCTCTGAACCCTTCGCTCCGTATTGGTAAAAGTTCCTTCTTTCTCCGAATAGCTCACAGCCGGAAAGACCACATCGGCATACCTGGCGGTGGGCGTCATGAACAGCTCCTGAACCACCAGGAAGTCCAGGCTTTCCAGGGCTTTAATGACATGGCTGCTGTCCGGTTCGGAAACGACAGGATCTTCTCCGCAGAGGAATAACCCTTTTATCCTGCCTTCTATCGCCGCCGGAAACACTTCCGTGGATGTAATACCCGGATTCGGGTTCAGTTCTACGCCCCAGGCATCTTCAAATTTCTTTAACACCTCAGGATTGGTCACTTTCTGATAACCCGGGAAATCCCCCGGCTGGGCTCCCATATCGCAGGCCCCCTGCACATTGTTCTGACCGCGCAGCGGATTCACTCCGCATCCGCTTTTACCGATTTTTCCGGTAATCGCAGCCATATTGGACATGCTCATGACGCCCTCTGTTCCGGTTGAGTGCTCCGTAACGCCCAGGCAGTAGATAATAGGCGCCTTTTTGGCCGTGGCATACATCCTGGCTGCTTCTGTCAGCTTATCCGGATCGATATGACAGATCTGACCGGTTCTTTCCGGTGTATATTCTGACACGATCCTCCTGATTTCAGAAAACCCTTCCGTATAGTCCCGTATGTATTCTTCATCGATCAGGCCTTCTTCGATCATCACATGCATCATACCGTTCGCAAAAGCCACGTTCGTGCCGGGCCGGATCTTCAGATGTATATCTGCTTTTTCGGAAAGACTGATGTCTCTGGGATCTACAACGATCAGCCTTGCCCCGTTCTCGACCGCCTTCCGGATCTGCATGCCCACTACCGGATGAGCTTCTTCCGGATTGGATCCTACCAGCATGATACAGTCCACATCTTTCGTAATATCCCCGATGGGATTGGTCATGGCGCCTGAGCCCAGGGTTCGTGCCAGGCCGGCAACAGTTGCCGAGTGGCATACCCGGGCACAGTTATCCGCGTTGTTTGTCTTAAAGCAGGTCCGTACCATCTTCTGGACCATATAGATATCTTCGTTGGTGGAACGGGAAGTGGAAAAGCCTGCAAGAGAATCAGGTCCATACTTTTCACGTATCTCAAGGAAGCGATCGGCTGTGTACCGGATCGCCTCCTCCCAGGAAGCCTCTTTAAACTTTCCGGTAACGCGGTCCTTTATCAGCGGTGCCTTCAGACGGTCCGGTGAGAAGATGAAATCAAAGCTCGCGTTTCTGCCCTTCACGCAGAGTCGCTTGTGGTTGGCCGGCCCGTCCGCCGCCTCCACGTTGATGATACGGTTATCCTTCACCAGCAGGTTCATCTGGCAGCCGGTTGCACAGTATGGACAGGTTGTAAGGATCTTTTTGACTCCCGAATCTTCATAGCTTTCTCTTCGCTTTAATCTGATCGCCCCGGTCGGACAGACGGCTGCACAGTTTCCGCAGGATTCGCAGGCTGTTGTCTTCCAGTTTTCGCCAAATGGCGTGTCCAGAATATGAAGGGCACCCGCTCTTCCGTTCTTTAAGGTTCCGTTTCCTGCCAGATAGTGGCAGGCATTGACGCATCTTAGGCAGTGGATGCATGTGGATGCGTCATAGGAAATATAAGGATTCCCCTTAAGCAGAGGCATCTCCCTTTTCGTTCTGCTGTCTGACTCGGCAGGCGGATCGATCCCGTACATTCCGCAGAGATGCTTCAGCCGGCAGCTTCCCTGTCCGCCGCAGTTTTCACAGTTGAAAACATGGTCCCGTACAAGGAGCTTCAGCATTTCCCTCCGGTATTTCGTAAGCGTTTCACTCTCTGTATGGATCACCATGCCATCCTTTACCTTTGTCTTACAGGCGGCAAACAGATGATCATATCCTTCGATCTCCACCATGCAAAGGCGGCAGGAGCCTGTATAATTCACGTCCTCCAGATAACAGAGGGTCGGGATCGCGATGCCGTTTTTTCCGGCGGCATGCAGGATTGTGTGATTGCTGTCCGCTTCGAAAGTTTTTCCATTGATCGTGACGGTGACCGTATTCATTCGCATCTACCCCCCTCCATGGCTCCGCATCCGAAGTGGTCGCATCGCAAACACCTTGAAGCCTCTCTCAGGGCTTCCTCATCATTCACAGGTATCTCAACAGGGGAAAAATCATTCTTCCGTTCAAAAGGATCGGTTTCTTCAATCTCCGCGCGTCCTGTCGGTATGCAATTGTTCGGCAGGGCGGCCGGAATCTGTACATCGCAATGGATTTTATGGTGATAACCCAGATATTCATCGATGTTTACGGCTGCCACCTGTCCTGCGGCAATGGCATTGATCGCAGTAGAAGGCCCCGTTACGCAGTCCCCTCCGGAGAAAACACCGGGCATATCCTGCACCTGGCAGAATTCATCTGCCAGGATCCGGTCTTTCTGAACGGGAACGCCGGCTTCTTCGAAAGCGGTCACATCCGTTTTCTGCCCAACGCCCAATATCAATACGTCACATGGAAAACGGTACGGGTAGGCGCTCGAATGCTCTGTCCTGACCAGGCCGAATTCGTCAAACTCGCCCACGATCTGGGGCTGGAGCCAGACAGCGCTGACGGCTCCGCTTTCTTTATTCGTTTCTATATGAAGGAAACTGAGAAGTGTCCGGAAGCGGACGCCCTCCTGCATCGCACTTTCAATCTCTTCCGGAAGAGCCGTGATGTCATCTCTCTTCCTTGTAAATACATGGACGGATTCTGCGTGCAGACGTATGGCGGTCCTCGCCGCATCCATGGCAACATTCCCGCCGCCAATCATGGCAACTCTTTTTCCGGTAAGATCCATGGCATTTCCTGCGGCAACGGCCTGAAGGAAATCCGCGGCAGGGATGACATTCCCGGCATCAGCGTTTTCAATCGGAAGCCTTGCTCCAATCTGCGCGCCAAGGCCAAGATAGACGGCATCGTAATCCTTTTGCAGCCCGGTAAATGAGACATCTTTTCCGATCTTTGTGCTGCAGTGAAGTTCGACATTTCCGGTTTTCAAAATGGCCCGGATATCTTCGTCCAGCCGTTCCTTAGGCAGGCGGTACTGCGGGATCCCGTAACGGAGCATTCCGCCGGGCTTCTCGTGCTCATCGAACACAACTGCTTTATGTCCCATAAGAGCTAAAAACCAGGCGGCTGTCAGTCCTGAAGGACCGGCGCCGACAATGGCTATCTTCTTCCCGGTATTTACATTGGGAGATGGAATCCGTGTATGATCGGCACGGGAATGATCCACTGCATATCTCTTAAGCCCTTTGATATTGATGGGCTGATCGATCATGGTCCTCCGGCATTTTCTCTCACATGGATGTTCACAGATCATGGCGCAGGCGGTCGGAAAGGGATTTCGATTCCTGATCAGATCTACGGCTCCTTCATAGTCGCCTTCCCTGATCAGCGCAATATAGCCCGGAACATTGACATGAGCCGGGCATAAAGTGCTGCATGGAATAGTCTGAACAACTTCTTCAACACACTTCTTTTGTTCTATATGGCTTTTGTATTCATCGGGAAACTGCAGAAGACTGTCAAGAATCATGTTTGCCGCGACGACACCTATGACACAGTCAGCAGTTCTTGAGATCATGGTACACAGTTCTTCAAGTTCTTTTTTCACTTCATAAGAACCGGTCCCCTTTAAGATGCTGCCGAGAAGCCGGTCCACTTCCGGCAGGCCGTCCCTGCACGGAACACATTTTCCGCAAGACTGGTTAATGGATATCTGAAGCAGGGACCGGTACAGTGTCAGCGGACACATCCCCGGAGGGCATGCATTCATGCGGGAGCGAAATCTGCCCAGAACCAGATCAGTGCGCTGATTCATGCTTCCTTTTTTTTCAAGTTTTTTCATATTCTTTGTACGATAAGCCCTCCTGTACATGACCCATTCCTGATCCGCCGGATGCAGGCATCAGAGTCTTATAGAGATCCGGTTTTCTCCGGCATCAAAAGCATAATCGATCCGGCTTGCCATCCGTTTCAGAATTGTCACACCCAGGCCATCGCTCTCCTGTGAGAATGGATTGTAGGCCTCACCTTTGCAGGACAGCGAAATATCCGTTTCACGATCCGTCTCCGCAAAAGAAATGTCCATTTTTATTTTCACCTCATCCTGGTCCGGAGGATAGCAGTGGCTGAGCATTTCGTACAACAGCTCCTCACAGCATAACTCCAGCCGATAGATGTACTTGAAGCCCAGGCCGTATTTCTCTCCAAATGACTGTATGCCGCCCTGCATCGCCATCAGGTCGAAGCTGCGGTCTGCTATCTCAAAGCTGAAGTACTTGATCTTGCGTATGAAGGATATGGTCTTTTCCCTGCTCGGACTGTCGAAGATCTCCGCAGGCGTCCCCTGCTCATAGATGCCGCCGTCCGCAAAGAATAATACGCGGTCAGCCACTTCCCGTGCGAAGTTCATCTCATGCGTCACAATCAGCATCCCCATATCCCGCTTGGCCAGCATACGGATTACAGCCAGGACCTCTCCCACCATCGTGGGGTCAAGGGCGCTGGTCGGCTCATCGAACAGCAGGACCTTCGGCTCCATCATGAGGCAGCGGCATATGGCGATACGCTGCTGCTGGCCACCGGAAAGCACCGCAGGCCAGGAATGTGCGCGCGAGGCAAGGCCCACCTGCCTGAGCAGCTCCATGGCTTTGTCCTCCGCGTCTTTCCTCTTCATTCCTTTCAATCGCACAGGAGCAAGACAGAGGTTGTCCATCACATCCATCTCGGTAAACAGATGGAACTTCTGGAATACCATGCCCATGCTCCGGCGGATCTCATCCACTTTCGCGCCCGCGGCAGTGATCTCTTTCCCGTCAATGAAAATCTGTCCGGCATCCGGCTTTTCCAGCAGGCATAAAGAGCGCAGGAACACGCTCTTGCCGCAGCCGGATCCTCCGATGATGGCAATGCGCTCTCCCTGCTCCACATTCAGGTCAACGCCCTTCAGAACCTCCAGGGAGTCGTAGGATTTCCTCAGTCCTTTTACTTCAATCAGGCTCATGCCGCCTCACCCCGCTTTCTGAGTTTGATTCGGTCTGACAGAGCGAAAAGGCCGAACACAGTATAACTGAGGGCCAGATAGATCAGCATCCCGATGGTGATGGTCAAAAGCGGCTGCATCGTACGGGATGCGATGTTGTTGATCACACGGGTCAGGTCGGTGATGGTTACATAGCCCACCACGCTGGTCCACTGGATCAGGTTCACAATGGTGGACTGGTACACGGGCTTGGCGATGCGCAGCACCTGGGGCAGCGTGACAAGCCGGAAAGTCGCCCAGGCGGAAAAGCCAAGCGTGCGCGCAGCCTCGGCCTGTCCTTTGTCCGCAGCCTCCAGCGCCGAGCGCAAAAGCTCCGCAACGTGTGCAGAGACATTCAGGGCGAAGGTGATTACCGCAACCATGATCGGCTTAACCCCGGACCGGGCAAACACACCGTAATACAGTAAAAGCAGCAGCATCAGCACCGGCGTGCCGCGCAGTATGGCGATATAGACCGAAGCGATCAGGCGGACAACGGGGTTCTTCCGCGTCCGCATAAGGCAGACCAGCGCTCCCAGCGCCGTACCAAGCAACAGTGCCAGCACGGAGATCTGGACTGTAACCCACAGCCCGTCAAGTATGGTCTTCCAGGATCCCCCCTGTATCAGGATCCGGTAGAGCTTCTCGGAAAATGTCATAGCATACCTCTTTCAACCGGAATGACCGGAAACAGAAACACAAAAAGTGGGACGGGAAGAATCCCCGTCTCGCCTGATTTCCGGATTCTTAGGAGCTGTATCAGAATTGCTTACAGATCCTTACTCAGTATAGCACATAAGGTATCTGTAATCCGGGATTTTTATCCAGTTCTGCATGCTCTATCTCTTCCCTGAAGATCGCATCTGCTTCCTGCAGGATTCCGGGCAATCAGCTGACGACAGTTCAAGGATGATCGACTCAAATGGCCTCAGATGCA
>CACXFW010000352.1 GCA_902767065.1 uncultured Lachnospiraceae bacterium
GATCCAGTCAGATAAGCTTGCTTATCTGACGGATCTGAGCGGTTCCAGGGGGCGGACAAGCGGTGAAACCGCTCTGTCCGCCCACAGACCTCATACCCTTAATCCATCACCTTCAGCGGCTGCCACTTCCTGTAATCTCCCGACACCAGATGATACGTAATACCGTTGAAGTCGCCCTGTATGCTGTCGTGAAAGCGGCTTTCTCCATGGCAATGCGCATAGATCACCTGTTCAGCGCCATACTCCCGGGCCATATCCGTAAAAGCGCTGCGCTCTTCCAGTATATTTGTGGGCGGATAGTGCAGGAACATAATGAACTTACGGTATCCGTCCGCCTTTGCCAGCTCAAAAGACTTCCGAAGCCGCTGCACTTCCCGCTCCACCAGCTTCTTCGCATGCGCCCTGGCTTCCTCGTCCCATCCGATAATCCGCCCCCATCTGTCAAGATAGAACGGTCCTTCAAATGTGAAGCCTTTCGTGCCGACCAGCGCGTAATCCCGGTAGGTTTCGTAGCTGTCCTGAAGGAAGGTAAGCCGGGGACGGTACAGGTCATTCAGCTGCCCGGTCTTCTTTACATCCCAGAACATGTCATGGTTGCCTCTTGTAAGGATCTTCCTTCCCGGCAGGTCACAGATATACTTAAGATCCTGTTCACATTCCGACAGATTCCTCCCCCAGCTGTGATCACCAACCAGCACAAGAGTATCTTCCTCTGTGACCATCTTCCGGCAGTTTCTCAGAAACTTCTCTTCATGTTTTTTCCACACCCGGTCGTGCAGCTGATTCTGTGCTTTCAGAACAGACTGGAAATGCAGGTGCAGATCCCCGATCGCGTATAAGCTCATAGTATGTTCACTCGCAAAACCCGGTTACGGATTGTTCCGCGCTATGCGGCAGGCGGCCGCGCGGCTTCATGAACAAAACGGCAGGCCGTTTCGTCAGAAAGTTCACCATCTTCCATCCTGTACATGGTTCCAGTCATGCGACTTCATCCGCGCATACTCCTCGCCGCTGATCTCCAGAATCGTTCCATGCTTGAAGCCATACGGAAAGCTGAACTGTGCATCGCTGCGGACAAATGCCCCGCTTTTCAGGCTTGGCGCGGTAAACGGCACATATCCCTGCCCCGCTCCCTGAACGCCATAAAAGTCCAGGAACAGGCACCATTTCCCGTCTTTGGTCCGGACCGCCGTTGGCGCCTCATACTTTCCTTCCTCAATCTGCAGCATCGCTTCATCAAACCTTTGTATCCGCCGGAACGGGCCATGGACATGCTCTCCTTCCAGCAGCATCACCCGGCGCGGGTTCTCCTCGCCCTTTATAAACAGATAATATTTCCCGTCCTCCTCATACATGGCGGAGTCGATCACCGGGCTTTCCTCCATCTCATACAAAAGCTCAGGCCCGGAAAACTGTTTGAAATCCTTCGTCCGGCTGCAGTAAATGCCCATGTTCCGTTTTCCCCTGTACGACGAAGACCAGTGAAGAACATATTCATCCGCTTCCCGGTCATAAATCACATCAGGAGCCCAGACGCAGCCAAACCTCTCATCCGCAATCTGCACCAGCTCCTCCTCGCCCCAGTGAACAAGGTCCTCCGACTTCCAGTGCGCCAGAGCCTTGCTCCCATGCTCGCGGACATTCTCCCAGCTGTGATTGTATTTTCCGCGCATCCCGTATGAAAGCGACAGATCCGTCGCAAAGATATGGATGATACCCGTTTTCCAATCACGGAATACCGTCATATCCCGTACGCCATAGTCCCCATAATACGCCCACAGAACCGGCTTCCCCTCATTCAGCGCCTCCCAGTGAAGCCCGTCCCTGCTCAGGGCAAAGTAAACCTGCTCTCCCTCCGGAGAAGTCGTTTCGCGAAAATGCACGAACAGATAATTCATTCCCTCCAAACCAGTACCTCCCTCCGTCAGCTGCTCATTTTCATCGGATCATCGCTGTCTGTCCGTCGCAGTCTGATCATCACAGTCTCCAGATCATGTCTACCGCTCTCATCTATCAACCTATGTTTATGTCTGACTCTGTCCGGTCTGTTGCCGATCCCGTAATCGAAACTGCTTCGTCCCTCAAGACCCGCACTTTCGAACGGCATCCGGCTCTTCTACAAAATCATGGAGAGCATGCCAAAAAACGCAGCCAGCAAGACCAGAAACAGAATCTCCTGCTTCCACCGGTTCTGAAGAAGTCCGATTGTCTCCCGCATAAACGCGTTCGGCCAGAACCACCATTTTGTTCTGCTTCCAATCCCCTCGGCGGGAAGGCCCGCGAGGCCCGCCCAGACGCCGCTGCGGAATACATGATAATTGGTAGTGGCAAAAACCACCTTCCCCTCCGGATTGATCTCCCTGACGATTTTCCCGGAAAACTCCATATTCTGGTAGGTATTCGCCGACTGGTCTTCCGGCCTGATCAGATGATCCGCAATTCCCTGTTCGATCAGATAGCGCCGCATGGCTTCCGCCTCCGGCATCGTTTCATTCCGGCCCTGTCCCCCGGACGGGATCAGGATCGCTTCCTTCCCGTTTTCTTCCTTCTGCTGGTTCCAGAAAGCAATTGCCCTGTCCACCCTGCCCCGAAGAAGCGGAGGAAGAGAGCCGTCCTTTCGAAACCAGCACCCGAGAATCACAATAAAATCCTTATCTCTTTCCGGTTGATGCTTCACTGCCCTGATCCCGCAGATGATGGCGCCTGTCAGCATACACTCAAAGTACACGAATACCGTGGCATAGGTATTCTGAAAGGTGTCCACCACCCTCATCATTGTCTCGGAACCGCTGCGGTCTCTTGTAAACAGGAACCAGCCGAGCAGTTCCCCGCCAATCAGCAGCAGGCTGATCAGAATCCCCAGGACATTCCGGATTCTCGGTTTCTCATGCCGAAGCAGCGCAAGGTTACTCAGGATCATGGCCGCGGCAAACACTGCCACCAGGGGACTTGTCAGGTACATGAAATGCCAGCTTGCGCTCTTGATCACGTCATAGGTCATGAGCATCGGATAATCCTTTGGGTTCATCATATGCCGTACCGATGCATAGGCAGTCACCAGTCCGATCATCAGGGAAAATAAGGAAAATCCGGCATAATATATGGTTGCATAGCTGTAAAGCGCGGGACCCCTGGACCTGAAAAAATGCCACAGCATGATTGCGCATACGATAAACCAGAACAGCGGCACAGCGATCAGGACAGCGCTGTCCCCGGTAAATCCACCGGTACTGTAGTCGAAAACGGTCCCCAGAGGCCCTACCTTAAAAAAGCTGTTGCTAACGCCCTCCCCCCGGGCATCATATACGGAAACAAAGCTCTCTCCCGAATGACCGGGTTCAATGGGGATTTTCAGATAACCGTCCCCGACTGCCAAAGCTCCATGCGTCAGCACTTCCGGCGACTCTACCTTAACAGATACGTCGTTTTGACCGATGGATTCCTCTCTCTGCGGCGGCAGCGGGATCACTGCCGTATACGAATTGAACACCGTAAACCGGCAGATGACACAAAAAAGGATCAACCCTGCCGCACATACCGCGATCTGCCTGAATGCCCTGTTAGCTGTCATAGTTGCTCCTGAGTTTCTCATCTGTTCTTCTCATCTATCCTTCTCGTCTGCTCTTCTCAGGCTCCGGAAAACACCGCTCACAATACATACACTGCGGTCTCAGAAAGCACCCTCGTCAGGTCATTTCTTCCCTTCCGGAACCAGTATAGCACTACACAGGAAAGATTGCAGGAACGGACTTTACGCCCATTGCCCAATATCGTGGGAATCGATACACCCCACTCTCCCTCCGCCCTGTGTCTGTTGGCTGGTTTTAGAGATAGATCCATTAACAGAACTGCCTCTTATAGTACAATGTACTTCAAGGAGGTGGTTTCAATGGCATTTTCCATCAGATTAACAGAAGATGA
>CACXFW010000353.1 GCA_902767065.1 uncultured Lachnospiraceae bacterium
AGATTGTGACGATGAAGGACTTGATCTTCCTGTTTACATAGAAGAATCCGTTGATTGCTCCGATTCCGGCTCCTGTTGCGATTCCGGCAAGGACGGCGACCGGCACAGGCGCCACCTTGGAAACCATGCAGACAACGATCGAAGCCATACCGAGAATCGAACCCTGAGAGAAATCAAGGCCGCCCATGGTCATGATAAAGAATACGCCTGTCGCTGCAATCATGGTGACATAGATCTGCGTCATAACCATGGACAGATTCTGTATCATCCCGCCCTTTGTCAGAATATTGAAGATGATAAAGACTACAATAAGTCCGATGATCGGCAAAAGCGAGCGGATCAGAGCGATGTTAGACTGTCTCTTAAGTGCTTCATCCCTTGAGACTGCCACGTTACTATTTTGTTCAGCCATAACTCTTCCCCTCCTTAGACCATCTGCGCAATCAGCGCGTTCTCATCAAGGTCCGGATCCCGCTGCAGTTCGCCGTTGATCTTTCCGTCCTTCATGATATAGATGCGGTCGCACATTCCGATCAGTTCCATCAGTTCCTCAGAAATCATGATAATGGACTTTCCCTGTCTGCGCATGCGGTCCATCAGCTGATAGATGTCCTGCTTTACCTTGATGTCAATACCGCGTGTCGGGCTGTCGAGCACCAGGATGTCAGAATCCTTCCCGATCCAGCGTGCCAGAACAACCTTCTGCTTATTACCGCCGGAGAGGTCAGAGACGAACTGGTTCGTATTGACCATCTTAACGGACATCTCCGCCGCATGTTCATTTGCGAACTTCTTCATCTTCGATCTGCTCAGGAAACACAGCGCGGATCTGAGAGAATCCAGAGAGGGAAGACAGATATTGTCCCCTATGCTCTGGTTCATGACAACAGATTCATTGTCACGATCCTTGGAGGTATAGGCGATGCTGTGTTTAATCGCCTTCGGGATCGAATCAATCGGGGTTCCGTCCGCCAGCGTCACACTCCCGCTGCGGTTGAAGGAAGCACCGAAGCAGGCCTTTCCGATCTCATGCATGCCGGACTCGGACAGTCCTCCAAAGCCCAGGATCTCGCCCTTGTGCAAATCAAATGAAATATCACTGATCTGCCCGGGAACGCTCACATTTCTCACCGAAAAGACCACTTCATCAGAAACCTTTTCGTCATAGTCGGAACGGTAGTAATCTCCGGTCACCTCACGGCCGACCATCAGCTTCTTCAGGTCATCTTCCGTGACATCCGCACTCTTCACCGTATCGATATATACGCCGTCCCGGAGGATCGTAATCGTGTCGGACATTCTCAGAACCTCAGGAAGATCGTGCGAGATAAAGATAATGGTGTTTCCCTCTTCCCGGATCCTGTTCATGTGCTTGTACAGCTCTTCACGTCCTTCCTGGGAAAGTGCAGTCGTCGTCTCGTCAATGACAACGATCTTCGGTGTAAAATAGGTTGCCTTCACGATCTCAACCAGTTTTCTGTCCTCGAAATTATATTCGTCCACCATGGAGCCGGCTTTGATCCGGTTGAATCCGTACTTGTTCAAAAGCTGCTGCGCTTCCCTGTTCATGGCGCCGGTGTTCTTGATCCCATACTTCACAAACCGGTCCTCATGGCCCAGGAAAATATTCTCCGCGACGGTCAGTCCGGAAAGCGTTCCCAGCTCCTGTACGATAATGGAGACGCCTTCATTGTTTGCCTCGACCTGATTCTTCGGATGGATCTCCTTCCCGTCCAGAATAAAATGACCGCTGTCAATCGAATAGATACCGGTCAGCATATTCGTCAGCGTGGACTTTCCGGAGCCGTTCTCACCGATCAGGGCGTGAACCTCACCCTTGTTGACATGAAACGAAACATTCTGCACCGCCTTGGTAATACCGAAGGATTTGCAGAGGTTCTGAACCTGTAATCTTACTTCGCTCATTACTCTTATCCTCCTTTGTATTATTTGACGATGTCGCCTTTTCTGGTCTTCGTTGTCAGCGTAACGATGATCAGCAGGGCCAGGCCGGAAATAACATCATTGACAGCTGTCGGGGCGCCGAGCGCGACAAATCCGTAATAGATAATCTGCAGGAAAAACTCACCAATGATGATCGCCGGAATCGGGATTCCGTTCTTCTTCATCGCAAGACCCAAAAAGCAGCCCATGGTCGGATAGAAGTTGCGGCTCATGGAGAGCATTCCTGTCTCAGCAACCATGGAAGATCCGTAGCTGATGGTCAGGATCGCTTCAATTCCGAAGAAGGCGCCTGAGATGACAAATGCGATGATCTTGTACTTATTGACATTAATTCCCATGTTCTTTGCCACAAACTCATCGGAGCCGATGGCATAGGTATAGGTGCCGATCCGGGTATAATTCAGAAGCAGATACGCCAGAAGAAATGCTACGACTGCCAGGATCAGGTTCCCCGGCATGGATCCGAACGCCCGAAGATCCGCCGGCAGCGTCGCGGACTGGCCTCCCGCGATGTAGCTCGCGATGGCCTCATAGATCAGCGCAAGCCCGGTCGTAACGATCATGGACGGAATATGCAGCTTTACATAGAAGAATCCATTCAAAAGTCCCACAAGCGCGCCGGTCAGGATGCAGCCCGCGATCAGACCGAAGTAGCCCAGGCCGAATCTGGATGCAATGACGGTTCCAACAATGGAAGAGAGCATGATGTTCGCACCAATCGAAAAGTCGAACATCCCCATTACCATGACAAAATAGAAACCGACGGCACCGGCTGACACCATCAGGGACGCCTCAAAATAGCTGAGAAGATTCTTCGGGGAACCGAAGTTCGTAGGCGTGATCACTTTGAAGATTCCCCATGAAACAACCACCAGAAGGATCAGGACCAGAAATCCCGTGGTCTTTCCGGATAATTTGTTCTTGACCGAAATACTTTCAGAAGAACTCATCTTATATACCTCATTCATTGTACGCTTATGAAAGCTGTTATCAGAAGGGGCCGGTATCGCCGAAACGATACCGGCCCCGGAAGCTTACCAATCTGCACTCCTGTGGAAGCAGGCTGTATTCAGTCTTCCCTCAGTCACTCTCCTGCACGCTCAGCGGCGTCCTCGATCGACAGCTTGCCTGCGGTTTCCGCAAGTTCGTCAATGCTCATGCCGTCCATCGCCTTCAGCTCGTCCTGAGTGTAAGGAAGCTGGTCAACAAAGTACTTCTCATAACCTGCATAATCATCCGGAGAAGCAACATACAGATACGGGAACAGGATCTCGTTGAACTGACCGCCGAACTCAGTGTAGCCGTCATAGCCCTTGATTGCGTTGTAGACCATCATGAACGCAAACAGCGGATCGCAGTAATGTCCGCCGGACTCGCCTGCCATGGAGCCATTCTCAAGTCTCTCGCCAAGGTCCGGAAGGAAATCGGTGGAAACGATCGCGATCTCGCCGGTCTTTCCAGCCTTTTCAACAGCGCTGATCGCACCCTGCAGAGGCTCTCCGCCGCC
>CACXFW010000354.1 GCA_902767065.1 uncultured Lachnospiraceae bacterium
CTGCGGATTCCTTGGACTTCTCCATCTGGAGGTGATCCAGGAGAGGCTGGAAAGAGAGTACAGCCTGGATCTGGTGACGACCGCGCCCGGGGTTATCTACAAGGTTCATAAGACGGACGGCACCTCGTTTGACCTGACCAATCCCTCGAACCTGCCGGATCCTTCGGAGATTGAGTATATGGAAGAGCCGGTGGTGGCGGCTGAGATCATGGTCACGACCGAATATATCGGTCCAATCATGCAGCTGTGCCAGGAGAGGCGCGGAATCTATAAGGAGACGGAGTACATTGAATCCGGACGGGCGCTTCTTCGCTATGATATGCCGCTGAACGAGGTGATCTATGATTTCTTTGACGCGCTGAAGAGCCGCTCCCGCGGATACGCGTCCTTTGACTATGAGCTGAAGGAGTATGTGAGAAGCAGCCTGTGCAAGCTGGATATCCTGGTCAACCGGGAGCAGGTGGACGCCCTGTCATTCATCGTATTTGAAGGAAGCGCCTATGAACGCGGAAGAAAGATGTGCGAGAAGCTGAAGGAAGAGATTCCGAGACAGCTCTTTGAGATTCCGATCCAGGCGGCGGTCAATGGAAGGATCATCGCCAGGGAGACCGTGCGCGCGCTGCGCAAGGATGTCCTCGCGAAATGCTACGGCGGTGATATCACCCGTAAGAAGAAGCTGCTCGAGAAACAGAAGGAAGGAAAGAAGCGCATGAGGCAGGTGGGATCAGTGGAGATTCCGCAGAAGGCTTTCATGAGCGTCCTGAAGCTGGACGAGCAGTAATCCTCCTGCTATCCTGCACGGATCGGATGAAAGCGGCAGGGCAGGAGGCGCCTTTTGACATATGGCTGCCGCATCTGAGAATGCGGCGCCGGGAAGGAGACCGGGGCGGTGGATCGCAGGGAGCTCGGAATCTATGTTCATATTCCTTTCTGCCTGAAAAAATGCGCCTACTGTGATTTCCTGTCATTTCCCGCGAAGAAGGATACGCAGCGCGCTTATTTCAGGGCGTTGAGAGAAGAGATCGCCGCATTCTCCCCGGAGGGGGGGATGGAGGCGGTTTCTGTTTATTTCGGGGGAGGAACGCCAAGTCTTCCGGATGCGGAGGAGATTGTCAGAACCCTGGAGACGGTCCGCGGCGTCTTTTCCCTGAGCGCTGACGCGGAGATTACAATTGAATGTAATCCCGGAACGCTGGACGGGGAGAAGCCTGGTGCGTACAAAGAAGCGGGCTTCAACCGCCTGAGCCTCGGACTGCAGTCGATGGACAATGATCTTCTGAGGACGCTTGGCAGGATCCATACCAGGGAGCGGTTTCTGGAGGAGTACCGGAACGCGCGCGGCGCGGGATTTGAGAACATCAATGTGGATCTGATGTACGGCCTTCCCGGACAGAGCCTGTCTTCCTTTGCCAGGACACTCTCAGAGGTTATTTCCCTGAAACCGGAACACATCTCCGCCTATGGCCTGATGATCGAGGAGGGAACGCCCTTCTGGGAGCGCTATCACGAAGATGATCTTGCGAAACAGCGGGGAGATAAGCCTTTGTTCCTTCCGGATGAGGAGGAAGAGGGCAGGATGACGGACCTGATGAAGAAGACGCTTCGTAAGAACGGGATCTTCCGGTATGAGATCTCGAATTATGCAAGGCGAGGGCGGGAGAGCCGGCACAACACGGGGTACTGGAAGCGGCGGGAATATGCCGGCTTCGGACTGGGCGCGTCCGGGCAGATCGGAAAGATCCGGTACCGGAACACCTCCATCCTGGAAGAATACCTGAAGCACCCCGGAATGAGGGAGGAAGAGACTTCACTGACGCGGGAGGACGAGATCGCCGAGACATTGATCCTTGGCCTGAGAATGACGGAGGGGGTTGACCTTCGGCTCTTTCAGGAGTGCTTTGGCATCCGCGCGGAGGATCTGTTTCGCGAACAGATCGGGCGGTTCCTTGAGGAAGGCCTTCTGGAGATGTCCGATGATCACCTGCGGCTGACTGAGCGAGGATTCGACGTCAGCAATCTGGTCATGTGCACTTTTGTGTAATTATTCAGCACCTCCTGGAATTGCTCATGATCCAGTCAGATAAGCTTGCTTATCTGACGGATCTGAGCGGTTCCAG
>CACXFW010000355.1 GCA_902767065.1 uncultured Lachnospiraceae bacterium
GGACGCCATCGTTACCCTGCTTGAGGATATTGCCGCTCAGCAGTATGACTATCAGGATATGATGGAAACGCTTGAGATGGTTGACGGGAACGTTTCCCAGGCTGCTGATGACGAAGATGACATTGAGGATGAGGACGAGGACGGGCTCCTGTCAGGAAATGATCCCTCGCTGGTTGGTCTGCCTGCGGATGATGACAGCATCTTCAACGACATTAATGAAGAAGTGCTCGGTGAAGAAGTGGTGGTGAGCGCTACGGACGAAGTGTCCGGCAGCGGGATAGAAGAGGCAAAGACGGACGCTCCGGCCGGCACGGAAGAAACCGCGGGCCAGACAGACGACGGCTGGGATTTTGTTGATACCGGCGCCGCTGATACGACCGTTACGGATCCGGTTCAGCCCGAAGCAGCGGATCAGCAGGATGATCAGAACGTAGAAATGCAGCCGGCCGACAGCCAGTCTGTGGATATGGAACCGGTGGAAGGCCAGAATGCAGAACAGCAGCCGGCTGACAGCCAGAATGTGGAGCAGCCGGCAGAGAATACCCAGTCGACAGACGAGTGGGGACTGGTTTCTGATGATGGCTGGACAACCTTTGATACCGAGGGTCAGAACATTTCCGACACACAGACGACGGAGGAAACCGTCACTTCTGATCAGGAACCCGAAGGCTCGGATCAGAATGCTGAAAGCGTGGATCAGAATACCGAAAGCTCTGATAAAGATAAAGACGAGTGGGACGAGTGGGATACGCAGGACACGGAAGGCTCGGACGAGTGGGATGTGGAAGAATCCGGCAGTGAGGATTCGGATGATGCATCCGCAGCGATCCTGGAATCCGATCCTGCTGCGAAACAGTATTATGAGAAGCTGAAGCTGTTCTGCAAGGGACTGTATGAGGGTGACAGCACTTCCCTGCAGCAGGCGATCGCTTCCTATCCTTCTTATACTTATACCGATGTGACTCTGGATTCTGAAACAGGCAGCGCGCTGACACAGAAGGTACTCGGTCAGTTCCTGTCCGTTCTCGGAAACGGCTCCCTGGATATTTCCACCGATTCCGATTATTCGGATCCGGTACTTGCAGGTATGGATAAGGCTCTGCAGAAGATCTTCGGACAGGGAGACTATTACGGAGAGGAAGACGCCATTCTCGAAGATGTGGATGAGGATGACCTTAAGGCTCTGTATGAGGATACCATGGATTACCTTGAGGAGCTTTACGGAGAGTCCGGTGCTTCTGCGTCCTCGATGACGGAGACACTGGTGGGAGACAGCCTGTCAGAGTCCGGACTGGATGATGAGTGGGATGTCAGCACGGAGGATACAGGCTGGTAAGAGACCGTCAGTTTTTACGGAATCTGAAACAGCCGGCCTGTTTCGGTTCTGTTAGGCCAAAGCTATGCAAAATCCTACAGTAATTCTGAAAAAGGGAGAGGGCAGGACCCTCAAAGCCGGGGGCCTGTGGGTTTATGACAACGAGATCGACCGTATTCTGGGAAGCCCGTTGTCCGGTGATATCGTACAGGTGGCCGATTTTGACGGGTTCCCTCTCGGAACGGGCTTTATCAATGAAGCTTCCAGGATCCGGGTCAGACTGTTGTCCAGGGATCCTCATGTGATCATTGATGAGGTGTTTTTCGAAAAACGCCTGAAGGATGCCTGGGAGTACAGAAAACGGGTGACAGACACATCTGCCTGCCGCCTGGTGTTTGGAGAAGCTGATTATCTCCCCGGCCTGGTGATTGATAAATTTTCTGATGTACTGGTGGTACAGTCCCTTGCTCTGGGTATAGATCGATACAAGGAAATGATTGTCCGTCTGCAGCGAGACCTGCTGAGGGCGGATGGCATTGAGATCCGCGGTGTATATGAACGGAGCGACGCCGGAGTCCGGCGTCAGGAGGGGATGGAGCCGGTAAAAGGCTTTCTGTCGGATCCGTTTCCGACACTTGTGGAAATCTCCGAGAACGGAGTCAGGTACCAGGTGGATGTGGAGAACGGACAGAAGACCGGCTTTTTTCTGGATCAGAAGATCAATCGCCAGGCGGTGGGGAGATTGTGCAAAAATGCAGATGTACTGGACTGCTTTACCCATACCGGTTCCTTTGCCCTGAATGCAGGAGCCGGCGGGGCAGCCCGGGTGCTTGGCGTCGACGCATCGGAGACAGCCGTTGCCCAGGCAGAGGCGAACGCCCGCCTGAACGGGTTGTCTGACAGGGTCAGCTTTATCTGCCGGGATGTCTTTGACTGCCTGCCGCAGCTGGAGGCGCAGGGCAACCGGTATGACGTGGTGATCCTGGATCCGCCCGCCTTCACCAAATCCCGCA
>CACXFW010000356.1 GCA_902767065.1 uncultured Lachnospiraceae bacterium
ATGCCCTACAGGCTGCTGTCTCTTATCTGCTTTGTCCTGATCATTGTATTCTGGTGTGTGGCGTCTTACGGGCATCTGGTAAAGGAGGTCTTCCTCCCTTCGCCGACGGCAGTCCTTTCAAAGCTGTTCAGCATGGCGGCGGACGGCTCTCTCTGGGCGCACTGTAAGGCTTCCATCGCCCGGGTCATGATCGGATGGATCTGGTCTGTGATTGTGGCGCTTCCAATGGGCATGCTGATGGCAAACTCGAAGAAGTTCAGCGCATTTGTACAGCCGATTATCGAGTTCGCGCGCTACCTTCCGGTAGTAGCCCTGGTTCCGCTGACGCTTCTGTATCTTGGGATTGCTGAATCACAGAAATACATGATCATTTTTCTGGGAACCTTCTTCCAGCTGGTTCTGATGGTGGAGGATACGGTCTCCAATGTGGACGTCAACATGATCAATGCCGCGAAAACGCTGGGGGCGAACCGGTTCCAGATTTACAAAGAGGTGATTTTCCCGGCGGCTAAGCCCGGGCTGATTGACGACTTCCGCCTGACCATCGGATGGGCCTGGACTTATCTGGTCGTGGCGGAGATGGTTGCTGCAAGCAACGGGCTGGGATTCATGATCCTCCGCTCTCAGAGATATCTTGCCACAGATACCATTTTTGCCGGACTGATCATGATCGGTCTCATCGGACTGCTCACGGACTGGATCTTCCGGATCATCAGCCGCGTAGCGGCACCGTGGCAGGAACGGCTTCAGGACAACAGGTGAAGAGGGGCATGCGGAGTATGCTAGAAAACAGGAAAAACAGCCCGGTGCGGCTTAAGGTCAGCCATCTGGATAAGGTGTTTGGCGAAGGCGGGAAAGCGGTTGTGGCGCTTCAGGACGTCAATCTTGAGATCCGGCAGTCAGAATTCGTAATGATTGTCGGACCGTCAGGCTGCGGAAAAACCACGCTGATCAATATCATCGGAGGACTGGAACAGCATACCTCGGGAGAAGTCCTTCTGGATGGCAAGGTGATTAACGGAGCCGGAGCGGACCGGGGCATGGTATTCCAGGGCTACAGTCTGTTCCCCTGGCTGACGGTATTGAAGAATGTGGAATTCGGACTGAAAATGAAAGGCATCCCCGGACCGGACCGGGAGATGACCGCCAGAAAGTACATCCGGCTGGTTGGTCTTGAAGGTTTCGAAAATGCACTTCCGAAGCAGCTTTCCGGGGGTATGAAGCAGCGGGCCGCGATTGCCAGGACACTGGCAAATGAACCTGAGATCCTTCTGATGGACGAGCCTTTCGGAGCGCTTGACGCGCAGACCAGGGTTGTTATGCAGGAGCTGCTTGCCGACATCCGGCGGAAAACGGACACAACCATCCTCTTTATCACACATGATATCGATGAAGCGGTGCTTCTGGGGGACAGAATCTATGTGATGAGCCGCCGCCCGGGATCTGTCAGGGATATGCTGGATGTGAATCTTCCCGGAGAGAGAAACCACAATTCCCTGGTGCTCCCTGAATTTTTGGAGATCAAGAAGCAGATCATGGACATGCTCTGGCAGGAGAGCAACGATGCGGCGATGGGAAGATAGATCAGCATCACATACTTCCAGGACGGCAGACCGCCCTTAGGCCAAAGCAGGATGAAACACTATGATAATCAACGGAGGAGGAAGAAAATGAACAGAAATCTGAGGAAGGTATTGCTCCCGGCAACGATTGCATCGGTCCTTGCAGCCGGCACCATCAGCGTTCCGGCTGCCGGGGCGGAGGATGTCACGATGGCGTTCTGTACATGGACCGGATACGCGCCCATGTTTATCGCGAAGGAACTGGGATACTTTGAGGACGCCGGCATCAACATGAATATCGAGATCATTGAGGACGAGTCAACCTACGCCGCGCTCCTTACGCAGGGAAGCGTCCAGTTCCTTGCAACCGCGCAGGATCCGAATATCAAGATGTTCGCAAATGGCGCGCCAAGCCGTTATGTGCTGGCGATGGATGCTTCCTGCGGTGCGGACGGACTGGTGACGACAGAAGACATCAAGAGTCTGGACGATCTGAAGGGAAAGACTCTGGCACTTGATACGGCGGCCTCCTCCTACTATTTCTTCCTGACTGCCCTGGAAGACGCAAGCAGCCTGAAGGAAGAGGATATCACCCTTGCAGAGATGTCAGATACGACAGAAGCCGGCCTTGCCTTTATGAGCGGGCAGGTAGACGCCGCCATCATGTGGGAGCCTGAGCTGTCCGAAGCTCTGGACAGCGTGGAGGGCGCGCACGCGCTCGTCACCAGCGCCAACTATCCGGAAACGATCCTGGATTCCCTGGTGGTCAATGAATCCTATGCGCAGGATCATCCGGAGGTAGTGGAATCCGTCGCTAAGGCATGGTACAAGGCCGTGGATTATCTGAAGGAAAACCCGGAGGAAGCCTGTGAGCTGATGGCCTCCGGCTTCGAAGAGGTTACCGCAGAAGATATCGCCGGCGACATGGAAGGGCTTCAGTTCTTCGGAAGAGAGGAAAATGAAACCCTCAACGACAGCGCAACCGAGCGCTCGATCAAGGCAATCAGCCAGGATATGGCCGACTTCTGGATGGAGAAGGGCGAATGCAGTACCAATGACCTGACAGAGTTCTTTTCCCTTCTGGGATAATGGCATCAGAATAGGGAAACAGGGACAGCTGAAGGAAGATCAGACAAAGGCGGAGTCAGAAAAGACTCCGCCTTATATGTCACAGAAAATGTTGGGCAGTGAACAGCAACACCCCCTTTCGGCTGTCACAGAAAAAACGCGCCGACTTGACAGACGGATAGAATCGTTTTAATCTTTTCACTACGATTGTTTCAGCGAAAAGCCTGGCAATCTGTTATCTGATTGAATCGTACCTGGTCAGGGGGAGGAAATGATCTATGGAGAAACTGAAAGTTGGAATACTGGGCGCAACCGGGATGGTCGGACAGAGGTTCATAACGCTTCTTGATTCTCATCCTTGGTTTCAGATAGAGGTTCTGGCGGCGAGTCCCCGCTCGGAGGGAAAGACCTATGAAGAAGCGGTCGGCGCCAGATGGAAGATGACCGTACCGATGCCGGAGAGTGTCAGGAAGAAGATCATCCGGAACGTCAATGATGTGGACCGGATCGCTTCCGAAGTGGATATGGTTTTCTCCGCGGTCGACATGTCCAAGGAGGAGATCCGCCGCATTGAGGAAGACTACGCCAGGACGGAAACGCCTGTTGTCTCCAACAACAGTGCGCACCGCTGGACAGAGGATGTCCCGATGGTGATTCCGGAGATCAATCCGGAACATTTTGACATCATCGAAACGCAGAGGAAACGTCTTGGAACGAAGCATGGTTTCATCGCTGTGAAGCCGAACTGTTCCATCCAGGCTTATACCCCCGCGCTTTATGCATGGAAAGAGTATGAGCCGTACGAGGTGGTTGCCAGCACTTATCAGGCGATCTCCGGCGCAGGAAAGACCTTTGCGGACTGGCCCGAGATGAATGGAAATGTGATTCCGTTTATCGGAGGTGAGGAGGAGAAGAGTGAGAAGGAACCGCTCAAGGTCTTCGGCCATGTGGAGGGGGGACGGATTGTCAGTGCCGCTGAGCCTGTCATCACCTGCCAGTGTGTCCGGATTCCGGTTCTGAACGGCCATACCGCATCGGTTTTCGTGAAGTTCAGGAAGAATCCCTCTAAGGAAGAGCTGATTGAAAAGCTGGCTTCGTTTAGCGGATATCCGCAGGAGAAGGCACTTCCCAGTGCGCCGAAGCAGTTTATCCGGTACCTGGAGGAGGAGAACCGCCCGCAGGTGGCTCTGGATGTGGACTATGAAGGAGGCATGGGGGTTTCCATCGGCCGGCTTCGCCCGGATACCGTTTATGACTGGAAATTCATCGGCCTTGCCCATAACACCTTAAGAGGCGCGGCGGGCGGCGCGGTTCTTTGCGCCGAGACGCTTGTCTCCATGGGATATATTCAGAAGAAACAGTAAGGATCATTTTTCAGCAGAATGTTTTGAGCACCCAGATACCGCTTTAAAGTACGAGTCTTGAGGATGAAGCAGTTTCGATTACGGGACCTGAATCCGAACGGATCTTGGTAATTATTCAGCACCTCCTGGAATTGCTCATGATCCAGTCAGATAAGCTTGCTTATCTGACGGATCTGAGCGGTTCCAGGGG
>CACXFW010000357.1 GCA_902767065.1 uncultured Lachnospiraceae bacterium
AATGACCCCCGAAGGGAATCCACTGAAAAAGGAACCGCCCCAAGAAGGCATTCACATAAAAAGGCATCTCCTGCGGGAGGTGCCTTTTTTGAGGATCCGGTATTTTGAGGAAGGATTGAGGTGGAACACTCTCAGGGCAAAGCCGCGGAAGGAGTATCCGCTTCCCCGGAGGATCCTGTATCTTCCTCCACAATCCGGTCAATGTGATCCGGCTGCGTCAGCCTTCGAATGACCAGGGCATAGATCTCCTGGCATTTCTCCTTCCACTCCCGGGATACGACCTTCGCCTGCGTCTCATTTGGAACGATCAGGGTCATATCAATCAGAGCTGTGGTATGCTCCATGACCCGGCATCTCACTGCCCAGTCGCCTTCCGTTGTGCGATAGTACTCCGACCGGCTGGAGACAGCCTCCCTGAATTCCAGACGGTTTTTCTTCAGGTATTCGTCGATATCAGAGCGGATCGAAGAAGAGAGACTGCTGCGCAGCGCTTCAATGCTTTCCCTCCCGGAGGCGGTCAGAGCGTAGTAGCGGTAATCCGGATAAGCCTCCTCATGAACCAGCCCGGAATCGATCAGGTCACCGAGCGCATACTGTACATTGAAATAATTCGTGTATCCCAGATCGAGGAAAACATTCGAAATCTGACGGTTGGTCATCGCGAAGTCAACGCGGCTCAGTGTATACATTGTCATCAGCTTATACAGCGTATTCAACTGCTGGGACATGGGAACGCCTTTCTTTACTGTATTCCGGAAACAGTCTCTTAATGCGTGTTCCATGATACCATCCGTACCGGACGAAAGCAATCGAATCCGGGCGGCGGGGCAATGAACGGCAGTTACAGGTCACACCCCGGACAGCCCCACCGCCCGAGCCTGTGGGGCTGTCCGGGGTGCGGCCTGCAACAACCCTCCATCGTGAAATGACATCTGTGAAATGACATCGAATGGAAAGTATGATAGACTATTCTGTGATCTGGCAGGAGAAAGATCCGGCGGAATGGATGCAGTCTGGTGACGCGGGATCTGATCATATGGAGAACAGCAAAATGGCAGGAAAAGATCTGACGGTCACAGAACGTGAGATCAGACGCAGAAGGTCAGGCCTTCTTCTGAAGTGTCTGATTGCTGTTTTGATATTTGCTTCTGTGGGGATGATCATCTGGATTGTGTATGAGACCAGGTTCAGGGAGCATAGGAATCCGTGGACAAACGCCGGAACCGGAACCCTTGCCGGTGGAGAGGACCTGACCCTGGCAGAGGCTGATTCTTCCGGTGGAGACACATCTTCCGGCAGGGAGGATGCGGACAGCCAGGGTGCGGGAGAGGGCGGCCGGACGCCTGAGGGTACGGGCGGATCCGCGCAGGATGGCTCAGATGGCGTGGATATTGCCGGCGCGGATGCGGAAGAAGGATCGGTGGAAGCGAAGGCGAACCGGATGGCTGCCCAGTATGATTATGACAGTGCAATCGCGCTTTTGAAGCAGCAGCCCGGGTATGACCGCAATGACCGTTACAGGAATCTGGTATCGACCTATGAGGATGCGAAGGCATCCTGCCAGCCGTATCCCATCGACCAGATCACCCATGTATTCTTCCACTCTCTGGTCTGCGACACCTCCAGGGCATTTGACGGGGATACCGATGAGGCCGGCTACAATCAGGTTATGACGACTGTGAGTGAGATGGAGTCGATCCTGCAGCAGATGTATAACCGCGGATTTGTCATGGTCAGTCTGCACGACATGGTGTCATTTGACGGGGAAGGAAACCTTTCGAAGAAAGAGATTCTGCTTCCGCCCGGAAAGACGCCGTTTGTGCTCAGTCAGGATGATGTCAGCTATTACCACTATATGGATGGGGACGGATTCCCGCAGAAGCTGATTGTGACACAGGACGGGAAGGTCAAGAATTCCTACCGGGAAGAGGACGGTTCCGTTTCGATCGGAGATTACGATGTGGTTCCCATGGTCGATACGTTCGTCGAGCAGCATCCTGATTTTTCCTACCACGGGCATAAAGGGATCCTGGCACTGACCGGTTATGAAGGCGTTCTGGGCTATCGTACGGATGAGGTCTACAAGACCAGACAGGCTGACCGGATTACCGAGTTCCAGCAGGCCTTCTTTGAAGAGAACCCGGACTTTGACTTTGACAGGGAAGTGGAAGAGGCAACGAAAGTGGCTCAGGCCATGAAGGCACAAGGGTGGGAATTCGCATCTCATACCTGGGGCCACATCAATCCCAGGGCCTGCTCTCTGGAGAGCCTTCAGAGAGATTCAGACCGCTGGCAGAACTTTGTCGCGCCGATCGTCGGGAATACGGATGTGCTGATCTTCGCCTTTGGCGCGGATCTTGGCGACTGGCAGCCTTATACGATGTCAAATGAATACTATGCCCACTATCAGAAGATGGGCTTCAGGATCTTCTGCAATGTAGACGCGAGTACGAAATACTGGGTACAGATCGGACCGGACTACCTCAGACAGGCAAGACGGAATCTGGATGGGTACCGGATGTACTACACGCCGGAGCTGATCTCGGATCTGTACGATGTCAGTCTTGCCTGGGATGAAAGCAGGCCGACACCGGTACCGCCGATGTGAATTGCACGGAAACGTCAGAACCGACTGCGCTTCTGACCGTTTTCTTCGCGTCGGCCGCATGATGCGAACCGGCAGATTACCTGATGTATCCAGCCGGAGATTTATCGTAGACTTGAATCAGATTTCAGGAGGGAACGATGCAGATCCTTATAAAACACGGACGGGTGCTGGATCCGGAATCCGGAACGGACCGGGTGGCGGATGTCCTGATTGAAGGCGGAAAGGTTGTAAAGATCGGAGAGGATCTTACGTTTCCGGCTCCGATCAGACGACAGGTATCGATGGCTGTCGGGGACACCGGAGATGTTGTTTCCGATGCATCGATCGAGATCGATGCCGGGGGCATGTGGGTAATGCCCGGCCTCGTTGACCTGCATACTCATCTGCGGGATCCGGGATTTACCTACAAGGAAGACATCGGGACCGGATCGGAGGCAGGCGCCCGGGGCGGCTATACCACGATCTGCGCCATGCCGAATACGCGGCCGGTGATCGACACGCCGGACAAGGTCAACTATGTAAGATTTAAGGCGGCGGCGCTTTCCTCGATCCATGTCATGCAGATCGGCGCCATCACGAAGGGACAGAAGGGCGAGGAGCTGGCGGATATCTCCGGAATGGTGGACGCAGGATCGCCCGCGATCTCCGAGGATGGTAAGAGCGTGATGAATGCGCGCATCGCGCTGGAGGCCTTCCGCACGGCGGCAGCTTTGAAGATTCCGGTCTGTGCCCACTGCGAGGACAGGAATCTTGTGAACGGGGGCGTGGTCAATGATGATGAGAATGCAGCGCGTCTGAATCTGCCCGGAATCACGAATTCGACGGAGGACGTGATCACAGCGCGTGATCTGGTTCTTGCCGCCGAGACAGGAGCGCATCTGCATCTGTGCCATGTATCGACGAAGGGCGCGGTGGAGATGATCCGGTTCGCAAAGTCAAAGGGCGTGCATGTGACCGCGGAGGTGTGTCCGCATCATTTTTCCATGACAAGCGACGACATTCCCAGGGACAATCCGCAGTATAAAATGAATCCGCCGCTGCGCACCGTTGCGGACAGGGACGCCCTGATCGAAGGTCTGAAGGACGGAACCATCGATTGTATCGCGACGGATCACGCGCCGCATGCCGCAAATGAAAAGTTTGGTTCGATGAAGACCTGCGCGTTTGGAATCGTCGGGCTGGAGACCGCGGTGGCGCTGGCCGTGACGAAGCTGGTGGAACCCGGGATCCTCTCTCCGCTGGAGATGGCGCGGGCCATGAGCACGGCGCCGGCGAAGGCATTTGACCTGATGAACCAGTACGGAGACGGGAAGATCGCGGAGGGTAATCCGGCGGATATCGTGATTATTGATCCGGCGCAGGAGTGGATCATTGACAAGCGGAAGTTTGCTTCCAAGGGGACGAATACGCCCTTTGACGGCTGGAAGGTGAGAGGGCGCGTGAAATGCACGATCTGCGAGGGCGAGGTCGTGTACCGGGAGGAAGGATTCTGACCGTTCATGACAGGTTTTCCACCTGCAGGCTTATTTGTGTAATACAGGAAGAGCCTTGCATAATACAGGAGCAGAACTTTGCGTAATACAGGGCAGGCGTTAAGAGAAGGAGGGCAGCAGCATGATCATTGACCGTCTCGTAGAAGGGATCCGAAGGACGAATGCACCGATCTGTGTGGGACTTGACCCGCAGATGAGTTTTCT
>CACXFW010000358.1 GCA_902767065.1 uncultured Lachnospiraceae bacterium
AATGGACAGACTGGTGAGAAGCGGTAGATGTTATCTCCGGCATGGGAAACAACACGATGATGTCATACGATAACCTTCCCATCAAGGCGTACTTTTATCTGTGGCCTGAGGTGGAAAAGGCCCATGATCTGTCAGACAGGGTTCCCGCCATTGGAGGAGAAGCGGCAATCTGCCCTGAGGACGGCTTCACACTGCTGGATGCTGCGGGATTGCTGAACGAATAAAGATGAGTGAGACTGTCAAAAAACAAAAGCACAGATCCATCGCGCTGGAGCTGTCCGTTCTGTTTATCGGACTGCTCCTTATGATCATGATCGCAATGCTTTTCATGAACAATGCTTACTTGACGCGGTTCTATGAACTGCGTCTTCAGTATACTCTGAAAAAAGCATACACCCAGGTTGACCAGCATGTAGATGCTTCAGATGGGGTGGACATTGAGTATTTCAGAAATGAGTTCCGGACGCTGGAGCATTCGGGCAACATCTCGCTGGTCGTCTCGGATCCGGAATTCTCCTCTGTGATCGAGATAAGAAGTGAGAACGATGATGTCATGGCAGCCCGGCTGAATGCCTACAGCATGGGAATTGACCAGGAGGAGGCCACCGTCATCGAACAGAAGGAAAATTATATTATCCAGAAAAAGTACGATGACAAATATCAGATGGAGTTTCTGGAGATGTGGGGGACGCTGCCCTCGAGCAGCTATCATTTTATGATGCGCATTCCGATGGACAGTATCCGGATGAATGCCAGGATCTCCAACGAGTTTATCCTTTATACCATTCTGCTGACCGGACTGGTAGGCATTGTCCTGATCGGATGGCTGTCGAGACGGATCGCCCGGCCGGTGAAGGAGCTGACGGAACTGTCAGCGAGAATGGCAAACCTGGATTTTGACGCGAAGTATACCAGCGGCGGAAGAAATGAGATCGGGCAGCTCGGGGATAATTTCAACCGGATGAGTGAAACGCTGGAGAAGACGATATCGGAACTGAAAACCGCGAACAATGAGCTGCAGAAGAATCTGGATGAGAAGACGAAGATCGATGATATGAGGCGGGAGTTTCTGTCGAATGTCTCCCACGAGCTCAAGACCCCGCTGGCGCTGATTCAGGGCTACGCGGAGGGACTTCAGGACAGTGTGGCGGATGATCCGGAATCCCGCGAGTATTACTGCGAGGTGATCGTGGACGAGGCGGAGAAGATGAATGCCCTTGTGCAGAAGCTTCTCACGCTGAACCAGCTGGAATTCGGTGAGGAAGAAGTGGAATTCGTCCGGTTTGACCTGGCGGAGCTGATCCGGGGGAAGGTGAACTCCTCCAGGATTCTTGCCGATCAGAAAGGGGCTTTGCTGCAGTATGAAGGCCCCGCCTTCCTTGAGGTATGGGGGGGACGAGTTCAAGGTGGAGGAGGTTCTTACCAACTACCTGAGCAATGCCATCAATCATGTGGATGATGCCGCCAGCGGACGCTGCCCGTCAGCGGGAACTCTTCCGGACGGCTCAACGGCCGGCAGGATTGTTGTCACTGCAGATGTGAAGGAGGAATCATCGAAGGTGCGGGTCGGTGTGTTTAATACCGGAAGCCATATACCCGAGGAGGATATCGACAGGGTCTGGGACAAGTTCTATAAGGTGGACAAGGCCCGTACCAGAGAATATGGAGGAAGCGGTGTCGGCCTTTCGATTGTCCGTGCGATTATGGAATCGTTTCATCAGGATTTCGGCGTCAGCAATGTGGAGGACGGCGTTCAGTTCTGGTTTGAGCTCGAGTATGCAGGCTCGGTGAACGGACCGGACCATGAGGCCGTGTCCGGAGAGGACAGAGCAGTAAATGACCGGAAGGAGCGCCGTGCGCGGGAGGCAGCCGAGAAGGAAGCGGTGAAGCGCATGAAGAAACAAAGACGTGAGGCGGACGAGGCGGTGGATGCGGAGTGGATCAGCACGGAATGAGAAAGACGGTTCAGGATCAGGATACGATTGTCATAGGAGCCGGAGCGGCCGGCATGATGGCAGCCTGTGCTGCCGCCGGGCGAGGCGCTTCGGTGCTTCTTCTTGAGAAAAATGAGAAAGCCGGAAAGAAAATATATATCACCGGCAAGGGAAGATGTAATTTCACAAATGCCTGCGAGACGGAGGATTTTTTTGCGAATGTCCCTGAAAACGCCAGTTTTCTGTATTCCTCCGTCTATGGATTTGATCCGCACCAGACGATAGCCTGGTTTGAGGAGAGGGGAGTCCGGACGAAGGTCGAACGCGGGCTGCGCGCATTTCCGTTCAGTGATCATGCGTCGGATATC
>CACXFW010000359.1 GCA_902767065.1 uncultured Lachnospiraceae bacterium
ACCATGCCGCAGTGGGCCGGATCTTCCTGGTATTTCCTCAGGTATGTGGATCCCCACAATGACAAGGAGCTTGTCTCGAGGCAGAAGGCGGACAAGTATCTTCCGGTGGATATGTATATCGGCGGCGTGGAGCACGCGGTCCTTCACCTTCTGTATTCCAGATTCTGGACAAAGTTCCTGCATGATATCGGCGTCGTAGACTTCGACGAGCCATTTATCAAGCTGTTCAACCAGGGTATGATCACCGGAAAGAACGGGATCAAGATGTCGAAGTCCAAGGGAAATGTCATCAGCCCGGATGACCTGGTGGAGAATTACGGCTGCGACAGCCTTCGCATGTATGAGCTCTTTGTCGGACCGCCGGAACTGGACGCGGAATGGGATGACAGGGGAATCGACGGCGTCTACCGTTTCCTGTCCAGATTCTACAACATGGTCATGGAAAACAAGGACAGGAAGGATTTTTCACCCAGCCGTGAGATGACGCGCGTCCACAACAGGATGATCGATACGATCAGCCGCAGATTTGAAAGCTTCTCGCTCAATACCGTTGTATCAGGATTCATGGAGTACACGAACGCTCTGGTGAAGCTGAATCAGGCAGAGGGCGGAATCGACCATAAGACGCTGGAAGACGCGGTCATCATGCTGTCTCCGTTTGCCCCGCATATCGGGGAGGAGCTGTGGAGAGAACTCGGGCATGAGGATTCCGTGTTCCATCAGACATGGCCTGTCTGTGACAAGGAGGCCATGAAGGAAGATGAGATTGAGTATCCTGTCCAGATGATGGGCAAGACCAAAGTCATCATCACGCTTCCGGTCAACGTTTCGAAGGAAGAAGCGCTTGCGAAGGCAAAGGAAGCGCTCGGCGCGAAGCTCGATGGCAAGACAATCCTCAAGGAGATCTTCGTGGCGAAAAAGATCATCAATATCGTTGCAAAGTGAGGAACGGTACAGGTCCCAGGCAGCCAAAATGACAGCGTAAGCGGCAATAAAATCTCATAGATCTGACTGCGGCCGCCCCCTTAAGTCTTCCCGGGGGCGGCCGCATCAGGAAATCAGCGGCCATGCCGCATGAACACAGGGTCATTCCACCAGTGTCAGCTGCGAGATATCCGGCCGGACTGTCATCGAATAGTTCGTATAATACACCACAAATCCGGGTTTCGCCCCGTTTGGCTTCCTGACCTCCCTGCGCTGGACATAGTCAATCTCGACCTTATCCGCATTCCGGGCGCTCGAGTAATAAGCAGCCGCTCCCGCGGCCAGTTCAAATACATGATCCGGCAGATCCTGGCCGTCTTTGCGTCTTGCAATGACATGGGAGCCAGGCGCTTTTTTGGAGTGAAACCACCAGTCGGAAGCATTGGCCAGCTTAAACGTGAGCTCATCATTCTGAAGGTTATTCTTTCCGACATAAAGATCATACCCGTCCTGCGTCAGGTAGTGCCATGGCCGGGATCTTTCAGGGCGCGACGCGCCCTTTTTCTTCTGCGTATCATGCCGTTTTAAGTAGCCTGAGAGGGTCAGCTCCTCCCGGATCTGGTTCAGATCCGCTTCATTCTGCGCCTGTTCCAGGAAAGTCCGGATGGATTCAAGCTGCTCCACCTGAGATCTGGTCTCACCGATCAGCTCGCTCAGCGCCTCATAGGTTCGTTTCTGTTTCTCATATTTTTCATAGTAGCGCTGCGCGTTTTCGGAAACAGACTTATTCGGATCCAGCCCGATCCTGACCTCCTTGTCATCGTCATAATAATTCGGTACGCTGACCGAAGATGCGCCGGCCGGAACCATGGATCCCCAGGTATGTAGCAGTTCGCCGTAAAGACGGAACTGATCACGTTTCTGTGTATCCTTCAGCTGACGGGTCTGCAGATCCAGCTTCTTGGACTCACGCTCGAGCATGGTATTTACCAGATGACGCAGGTCAGCGCTCTTCTGGCGGATGAGCGTCGCGGCGTTTTTCTGCGCATAGTAAGTCTCCAGAACCTCGGAGATCGTCTCAAACCGCTTCGCTGTCAGATCCCGGTACATCGTGAGAGGAACCGCGGAAAACTCCACGGGGATTTTCTCCGCGTCATAGATAATATTCGGTTCAAACGTCCCCTCCCGGACATCCTCCATCAGCTGCAGGAAGATCCTGGAAAGATGAAGCTGCTCGTCCCCGGGGATTTCCTTCGCGCTCTGTTCACTCTCCAGGTCCGCGCGGCAGCACAGCTCCTGGGCAATGACAGGGCTGATCCCGGTAAAGCTTAGATAGACCGCCTTGTAAAGCGGCTGCGGTTTCGTAAAGACTGCCGATAGAAACGCTTCCCGGTCCGCAGCGACCGGATCCAGCTTATCCTGTGTGACGGCAATAAAGTACTGCCGTCCCGGCAAAACCTCCCGGACGGAAGAGGTCTGCGCGGAGATGTGCTTGAGTGAATCGATGATCATTCCCTTCTCATCACAAAAGATCAGGTTCGAATGCTTCCCCATCAGCTCCAGAATCAGATCCTTCTTCCGAAGATCCCCCATCTCATCATAGTGCTCGATCTCAAAGTGAATGATCCTCTCAAGCGAGGGCTGCCACACTCTGAGAATTCTTCCGCTTCCGATATGTTTGCGAAGCAGCATGCAGAAATTCGGCGCCTTCATCGGGCTGAGCTTATTCTTTTCCGTAAAGTAAACCAGCGGGAGAGAAGCGGAAGCAGACAGAAGGACGCGCCTTTGCCCGCCAGGCGTTTTCACCGTCAGCAGGATCTCATCCGCCTCCGGCTGCGCGATCTTGCTGATCCTCCCTCCGCTCAGAGCCGCATTCATTTCCGAAACAATATTCGCAACGGTTATTCCGTCAAGTGCCATAATAAGACTCCTTCCTTTCGTTACGATTCACGGCCCCTTCCCCACAGGCCGTGAATCGTAACATCCTTTCAGCCATGATACCATAAACTGCATTGACTTTAAAGAAACCCTTGACTTATAATGTTCTTTGTATCTTTATGTTCAAAAGAAAGAAAAAGGCTGACCAAAACTATGATCAAAAGCATGACAGGCTTCGGCCGCGGAGAGTACTGCGGAGAGACACTGAAGTTCACAGTGGAAATGAAAAGCGTCAACCACAGGTATCTTGACTCCAATGTCCGGATTCCGAAGGAATACGCGTATCTGGA
>CACXFW010000360.1 GCA_902767065.1 uncultured Lachnospiraceae bacterium
AATGCGAAGAAGATGGTCGAGCGCCTTGAGAGCGAAGTCTGGGATGTCCTGGAGGATGTCATCAGCGAGCACCCGGTGATGCTGAACCGTGCTCCGACGCTTCACAGGCTTGGAATTCAGGCATTTGAGCCGATCCTGGTGGAGGGCAAGGCAATCAAGCTTCATCCGCTGGTGTGCACCGCGTTCAACGCGGACTTTGACGGTGACCAGATGGCGGTGCATCTGCCGCTGTCCGTGGAAGCGCAGGCGGAATGCCGCTTCCTGATGCTTTCACCGAACAACCTGCTGAAACCGTCGGACGGAGGACCGGTTGCGGTTCCGTCCCAGGATATGGTCCTGGGGATCTACTACCTGACGCAGGAGCGGCCCGGAGCGAAAGGAGAAGGCGGTGTCTACAAGGATGTCCGCGAGGCAATCCTTGCCTATGAGAATAAGGTTCTGACGCTTCAGTCCAGAATCAATGTGCGTGTTGAGAAGAAGATGGCGGACGGCACCACGCATTCCGGCATGGTTTCCTCCACGCTTGGACGGTTCCTGTTCAATGAGGTCATTCCGCAGGATCTTGGCTTTGTGGACCGTACGGTTCCGGAAAATGAATTCAAGCTGGAGATCGACCAGCTGGTCAAGAAGAAAGACCTGAAGAGAATCCTTGAGAAGGTCATCAATATCCATGGCGCCACCAGGACCGCGGAGGTTCTGGATGACATCAAGGCGATGGGATACGGCTATTCGACCAGGGCAGGCATGACGGTGTCGATCTCCGATATGACGGTACCCGCTTCGAAGGCGGAGCTTCTGGAGAAGGCGCAGGAGGACGTGGACCGCATCAACCTGATGCACCGCAGAGGCTTCTCCAGTGAGGACGACCGGTACAGAGCGGTCGTTGATACCTGGAAGGAGACGGACTCGCGCCTGACCAAGGACCTGCTTGCAGGACTGGATAAATACAACAACATTTTCATGATGGCGGATTCCGGTGCCCGTGGTTCCGACAAGCAGATCAAGCAGCTCGCCGGCATGCGCGGACTGATGGCGGATACGACCGGCCACACGATCGAACTGCCGATCAAGTCCAATTTCCGTGAGGGACTGGACGTTCTGGAGTATTTCATGAGTGCGCACGGCGCCCGCAAGGGTCTTTCCGATACGGCGCTTCGTACGGCTGACTCCGGTTACCTGACCAGACGAATGGTTGTTGTCTCACAGGATCTGGTCATCCGCGAGATGGACTGCTGCGAAGGAGCGGAGGAGATTCCCGGCCGCTACATCCGCAAGTTTGCCTATGGAAAAGAGGAGATCGAGAGCCTCAAGGAGAGGATTACCGGACGCTACGCGGCTGAGACGATCCTGAACCGCGAGGGAGAGGTTCTTGTCAAGGCAAATCATATGATTACCAGGGCGAGAGCCGAACGGATCATTGCGGAAGGCGTTGACGCGGATGGGAAATGCCCGGTGGAGAAGGTGAAGATCCGTACGATTCTTACCTGCCGGAGCAGGGTCGGAATCTGTGCAAAGTGCTACGGATCCAATATGGCGACCGGTGAGGCAGTGCAGGTCGGAGAGCCGGTCGGCATCATTGCGGCACAGTCGATCGGAGAACCGGGTACCCAGCTGACGATGAGAACGTTCCATACCGGCGGTGTCGCGGGCGGCGATATCACACAGGGTCTTCCCCGTGTTGAGGAGCTGTTTGAGGCGCGCAGGCCGAAGGGTATGTGTATTATATCCGAGATCGATGGTGTCGTGGAACTTCGGAACAACAAGAAGAAGGAAGAGATTGTCGTTACGAATCCGGATACCGGAGAATCCAAGGCCTATCTGCATACCTATGGTACGGAACTGAAGAAGAAAGGGGACGGAACGCACCTTCAGGATGGGGACTTTGTCAATGCCGGAGACCAGCTGACAGAAGGGTCCATCAATCCGCATGATCTGCTGAAGATCAAGGGCGTGGACGCGGTGCAGGATTACCTGCTCCAGGAAGTCCAGAGAGTGTACCGCCTGCAGGGCGTTGAGATCTCTGACAAGCATATCGAGGTGCTGGTGCGCCAGATGCTGAAGAAGGTTGAAGTGGATAATCCGGGTGATTCCCAGCTGCTTCAGGGAACCAAGATCGATGCGCTCGAGTTTGATGAGATCAACCGCAGGCTGGCCTCGGAAGGCCTGAAGACGGCTGAATGCACACAGATTCTTCTTGGTATTACAAAGGCATCCCTTGCTACGGAATCCTTCCTGAGCGCGGCTTCCTTCCAGGAGACGACGAAGGTTCTGACGGATGCTGCGATCAAGGGCAAGGTTGACCATCTGGTCGGGCCGATGGAAAATGTTATCATCGGAAAGCTGATTCCGGCCGGCACCGGTATGAAGCGCTACCGCAATGTCAGGATTGACGCGTCCGTTGCGGATAACGGGCTGTTTGAACTGAACCTTCCGCAGAAAGACCCGTTTGAAGGCCTTTCGGAAGAGGAAAACGACGATACGTCGCAGGAGATGTTCATGGAAGGAGTCCTGGCGGACGATGCCATGATGGACATTCCGGATGCCGAAGAATAAAGAACAGCAATGATCGCAATGATCCTTGAGATAGAAAAAACGGCTGCAGCTGCAGCCGTTTTTTCTATCTTGGTTATTCCTTTTTCCGGAACAGCCTGGAGAAGGGAAGGTCTTCGGAGAGCTGGTCGCTCGTACTGTCTTCCTGAAGTTCCTTGCTCTGAACCTGCCTTAGCTCATAGGCCTGCCTTCGATAAGCTTTCTCCATGCGGCGCTTTTCTTCCTCGGAGCGGTAGACCCTTGTGCGGTCGTCAATCTCATGACTGGTGCCGATGACCCTTGTGCGGTCGTCAATCTCATGACTGGTGCCGATGACCCTTGTGCGGTCGTCGACCCCGTAGCCGGATCCGGCGCCTCGTGTGCGGTCATCGACCTCTTGGCCGGATCCGGCGCCCCGTGTGCGGTCGTCGACCTCGTGGCTGGTGCCGATGACCTGTGTGCGGTCTTCAGCCTTATGACGATTCTCCGGGATACGCGGCCGGTTCTTCGTTTCGAAGGATGGATCGGGCTGATCCTGCCTTGTGCCGGAAGGACTTTGAGGATAGCGGGGCTGATCCAGCCTCGTGCCGGAAGGATTCTGAGGATAGCCGGTCCGGGCCTGCCGCGGATCGGGTGGCACCTGGGAATAGCCGGCCTGCCGGAAGCCATCCCGGCGGCGTCCCGATGAACGCTCCTTTCTGTAGCGCATTTCCTCGCGGCGCAGTGCCTCCTCCCTTCTGCTCAGCTCCTCTTCCCGCGCGTCGAGTTCGCGCTGCTGCTGTTTCTGGCGCCTTTCATAGATCGGCCCGGTGATCGCCATGCGCCCGGACCAGCCGATCAGGCGTGTCAGGATGATCCCGAACAGAACTCCGACGGAATCAATCAGGACATCCCGCGAGCTTGCGGCGCGCCCATCCACAAGAGATTGATGGTATTCATCGCCGCACGCGTATCCGACGCAGATCACCCCGGCCAGGATCATCAGCAGGATCCCTCTGACCCCATAGACATACAGGGGAAATGAAACCGCGACAGCAAGAAGGAAGAATTCCGTCACGTGTGCCGCCTTCCGCACGATCCCGTGGATCCTGGCAGCATGCTGGTCAATCTCCCAGTCATCCCAGTTCTTCTGGGCGACGAGATCTACAACCTGGACGACCTTCCTGCTGATATAGAAGCTGGTCGAAGAGGAAGAGTCGGCAGGCTGTGATGAAAAACTGTAGATCATATACATCAGTGCGAGCGCCGGCAGAAATGACAACGGCTTGAAAAACGAACTGATCTTCATATCGGATCCAATCTCCTTTCCAATATCTATGACATGATTAACCCGCCAAAAGATGATTACGGATTGTTCCGCGCTACGCGCTCTTAACTGGCATCAGGACTCCGTCCGCCTTCGGCGGCCACCTCATGCCCAATACCCACA
>CACXFW010000361.1 GCA_902767065.1 uncultured Lachnospiraceae bacterium
AAGCAGCCGCAGAAGCGCGAAGCGCGGGTTTTGCGAATGAGGAGGTGGAGTTGGATCGCTAAAAGCGATCCAACAGTACAGGTGGAACAGATTGTTCCACCTGTACGGCTCTCCTGCCAGATTGTGATTCTATTGCGATGAACCACATGGAATCACAATCTGACATGGCAATCGTACAGGCAGGATTTTTTAACAGTTCCTTAAGGAAATACTCCGGCTGTTTCTTATGACCTCAGTTTACAATACTCTCTGATGAAACGTCAACTCAATCAGACTGCTTCCCGGAACCGGGCGGCGGGGATGAAGTGCATCGGAGTCTGTCTGGTTTATCTGCCGGTGGTATCTGCGGAGGTTACCCGGAATGTATGAACGTGCGGGATACCAAGTAAAAAAGAGAAACCGCCGCCGCAAAAAACGCGGCGTGGTGCGGACGGTCCTTACGACTTTCCTGAAAGTGATCCTGATTATGATCCTGATCACGGCGGTTGCGGTCGGGGTTTTTGCGTTTGCCAGATGGAATGCCATCGTTCAGGGGGCTCCTGATATTACAGGCATTACATTTACGCCCGGTCAGTCAGCAACCTACATCTATGACAGGGAAGGGAAACGGGAGCAGAAGCTTGCGCTTCCGGACGCAAACCGTGAGATCGTGAAGCTGTCCGATGTGCCGGTGGATCTTCAGCATGCGGTGGTGGCGATTGAGGACGCCCGTTTTTATGAGCACAATGGAATTGACCCGGTCGGAATCCTGAGAGCCCTGGTGAAGGGGGTGACATCGGGGTCATTTTCCCAGGGAGCCAGCACCATTACACAGCAGCTGCTGAAAAACAGTGTCTTCCCGGGCTGGACGAGGGAGTCCACCTTTCAGGAGAGACTTGAGCGGAAGATTCAGGAGCAGTATCTGGCGGTGAAGCTGGAGAAGCTTCTGACCAAGGATCAGATTCTGGAGAATTACCTGAACCTGATTAACCTTGGCGCAGGCTGCTACGGGGTCCAGGCCGCGGCATACCGGTATTTTGGAAAACCGGTTCAGGACCTTTCGCTTGCGGAAGATGCGGTAATCGCCGGGATTACGCAGAACCCCACCGCGTATAATCCCATTACCTATCCGGAGAACAACGCAAAACGCAGGAAGATGGTCCTGGATGCCATGCTTGACCAGGGGTACATCGACAGACCGCGATATGATGAAGCGATGGCCGACAATGTCTACGACCGGATTCAGGAAAATGCATCCACGGTAGATACGACAGGCTCGATCTATACCTTTTACCAGGACGCACTGATCGATCAGGTGATGCAGGATCTGCAGGACGAGCTGGCCTATACCTGGCAGCAGGCGTATCGTGCCGTATACTCCGGCGGACTCAGGATTTATTCCGCGCAGGATCCTCAGATTCAGTCTATCTGTGATGAGGAATTTGCGAATCCGGAGAACTTCCCGGCAGGGACAAAGGTCGGGATCGACTATGCGCTGAGCGTTCAGGCAGCGGACAAGACCGTAACGGATTATGGAAATGAAGACCTGAAGGCCTGGGTCAGAAATCATTCTGATCCGTCGTTTAACCTGATGTATGAGGATGCGGACAGGGCAAGGGCGGATGCGGAGGCCTTTCGCGCTTCGGTGACGGGAGACGGGGATACGGTGCTCGGAGAGAGGGTGACCATTACTCCGCAGCCGCAGTCTTCCTGCGTCGTGATTGACCAGTCGACAGGGCTGGTGAAAGCGCTGGTCGGCGGAAGAGGAGAGAAGGAAGCGAGCCTGACTTTGAACCGGGCGTCCTACACGATGCGTCAGCCCGGATCTACCTTCAAGATCCTCACGACCTATGCCCCGGCGATCGAGAACCGGACTGTAACACTTGCATCCACCATTGTGGATGAACCCTATTCCTACAGCTTCGGGACGCCGGTCTACAATGCGGGACGGACTTATTCCGGTGAAGTGACCATCCGGAGGGCGATCGTGGAGTCGATCAATATCGTGGCGGTCAAGCTGCTGACACAGATTACCCCTCAGGCGGGATATGACTTTGCGAAACGGATGGGGATCTCGACCCTGACGGATCATCTCGAAACGGATTCCGGTATCCTGACGGACGTAGGGCAGACACTGGCTCTGGGAGGAATCAGCCGCGGCGTGACGAACCTGGAGCTGACAGGTGCTTATGCCTCCATCGCGAATCTCGGGCATTATTATCAGCCGAAGTTTTATACGGAGGTCCTGGATCAATACGGGAATGTGATTCTTGACAATACAACGCCGAAGGCCAGAACCGTGATGAAGGAGAGTACCGCCGAGATCCTGACAAGCGCCATGGAGGATGTGATCCGCGACGAGGCCGGGACCGCGCACGATCAGATCAATCTGGGAGAAATGCATGCGGCGGGAAAAACGGGAACGACCTCTGAATGGAGGGACAGCTGGTTTATCGGATACACTCCGTACTACACCTGCGGAATCTGGGCGGGATACGATAACAACGAGGTGATGCCGGATGAAGACTGTTATCACACCTTCAGCAAGATTCTGTGGAATTCGATCATGAACCGGATCAGTGCCATGGATGTACCGATGCGGTTCCCGCTGACAGGTGAAGTCGTAAGCGCGCCGGTGTGTGCTGCCTCGCACATGGCAGCCTCGGTCAGCTGCCCTAAGGTATATGATGAGATCTTTGAACAGGGAACCCAGCCGCAGTATTACTGCACGGTCCATGGAGACGGATCGCCGGTTTCACTGATGAGCGGAGGAATCCAGGGAGAATCCGGGCAGGCAGGATCCGCGCAGACCGGCTTTGCCGGGGACTTGGGACCAGGCAGTATTCCCGATCCGGAGGATACGGTTGTTCTTCTACCGGATGGGACACAGGATCTGATTCCGGACGGGAGGACGGGAGAGACGAACAGTCCTGTCCGGGATACAGGCGAAGAAGCCATGCCTGTCCCTGCCACGGACAATGCTGCAGGAACCATCACGGATCCTGGACCGGACGCGGAAGGGGGCGCCGCGCAAAGCAGTGTCCCGAATGCAGGAGAGACGATTACGATCTGGAATACGGATTCTAATGTGCCGGAGGATGAACCTGGACAGGGGGTTCCCCAGGGACAGACTTCTTCTGCCTGGCCGGATTCCTCCGCAGGGGCTGGGTCCTTAGCCGGACCGGATTCTTCTGCCTGGCCGGATTCTGCCGCTGGGCAGGTTCCGCCCGGGATGCAGGATGAGATTGTGATTTTTGACACCCCGTGAGAGTCCACCTGTACGGATCATCGCTGAAGCGGTCCGTCTGCCAGCGTTACAGGTCACACCCCGGCCAGCTGATTTGCTCTCCGCACCTTACGCTCATGCACCCTGCCTGTGCAATCGGTGGGAATTCATAGAAGAAAAAAAGGTAACTATTCAGCACCCCATTGCTCAGAACACTTCGTGTTCTTCGCTGTGGGCGGACAGAGCGGTTTCACCGCTTGTCCGCCCCCTG
>CACXFW010000362.1 GCA_902767065.1 uncultured Lachnospiraceae bacterium
ACCTGTCCAAGCCGGTGGAGCCGGAGGCTCTTTTCGATACGCTGGAGAAGCTGATCGGGGATGCGGAAGATCCGTGAGGGCAGACGCCGCAATGTATAAGGAAAAGACGCTGCTGAAAAGCTTTGGCGGCGTGAAAGAGGAGGATGGGTCCCGGAAGACGGAATACGGGTTTGTCTCGGAGGATCTTAATGCCGCCGGCATGCGCAGGCATATCCTGATTGCGGATGACATCGCGGGCAACCGTGAGATCCTGGGGGATCTTCTTAGGGAGGATTACGTTGTCCTCTACGCCTCTGACGGAATCGAAACGCTGGAGATTTTACGGAAACGCAAGGATGAGATCGCGCTCCTGCTTCTGGACCTGTATATGCCGAACATGACGGGGCAGGAGGTGATGGCCCGGATGCAGGTGGACGAGGATCTGATGTCCATCCCGGTGATCGTCTTTACCGTGGATCAGCAGGCGGAGCTTGACTGCCTGAAGGTCGGCGCGATGGATTTTATTCCGAAGCCATACCCGGACATTGAGATCGTGAAGGCCCGGATCGCCAAGTGTATCGAGCTGGCCGAGAACCGGGACCTGATCCGGCGCACACAGCGGGACAAGCTGACAGGCCTGTTCCACTTTGATTATTTCCTCCGATATGTGAGCCGGTATGATCAATATTACAAGGATGCCGCGTTTGACGCCGTCTCCTGCGACGTCAATGAGCTTTCCTCTGTCAATGAACAGTATGGATGGCAGTTCAGGGATCTGGTGCTTCGGAGCATCGGGATCAGCGTGAACCGTTTTGCGCGCAAGACGGGCGGAATCGGATGCCGGGGGGAGAAAGACACATTCCTGCTGTACTGCCCGCATCAGGAGAATCTGGAAGATATGCTGAAGAAGCTGGAAGAGGGGCTGTTTGTCGATCAGGAGACAGCAGGCAAGATCACGCTGCGGTTTGGCATCTATGAAAACGCGCAGCTGGAGCCGGATGTCGAGGAGCGGTTTGTCTTAGCGAAGATCGCCTCGGACAGCGTGAAGGGGGATCCGGAGAAGAGATTCGGCTATTATCAATGATCCGGCTATGCCACCTCATTCGTACCCCGCGCTGACCGTTCATGCGGCGGCCTGCGCATCCGCGTTTTGCTCATTGGGGGCTCTCATGTAAGATACTTCTCCCTCAGAAGGCTGATATCATCCGCATTAAGCCCCAGAGCGTCTGCAGCCATGCGCCGGAAGCTGCCATACCTGCGGTCCACTTCCCCATAGAAGGATTCAATGTATTCCTTTCTTGCCTTAAACAGGTTCCGGATGGCTTCCTCTGCAAGCTGGTTTTCGGCGCCGTCTTCGATTCCGGCCTGCTTCTTCACGAAGCCTGACAGAAAAGAAAGCTCGCGTTTCAGATACTCATTGGTGGCAAGGTAATCGGCGATGATCTCCTCTCTCGGAACGCCCAGGATCTCCTCGATGAGAGCGGAGGCAATTCCGGCGCGGTCCTTTCCCGCGGTACAGTGCCACAGGATTGCTTTCCGGCTTCCGGCCTTAAGGATCTTCAAAAACTGCGCATACTGGCTGAGCGCATAATCCTGCGCGAAGGATTGATACATCCTGCTCATGTAGCCCGCTGCCTCACGCGGTCTGGTCAGATACTGCAGGAAGACCTTTTTGTCGGCTTCCTTCTCCCGGGTAAGGCCTTCGGTCAGAGTGTCCAGGACCGGCATGCATGTATACTCGATCTCCTCCACGATGGTGTCAGGATTCTCTTCCCGCTCCTGCGGGGTTCGGAAATCGATCACCCGGTCAACAAGAACCTTAAGAGAGTCCACGTCCTCAGGGATCAGGCCGGACAGGTGTCCAGACCGGATCAGGCTGCCGGATCGGATCAGGCGTCCGTCCGCCGTCTTCATTCCTCCGAGATCCCTGACGTTATTCAGTTTTTTGAATGGTATCAGACTGCTCATGATTTCACCTCAGTAAACAACCGTTTCTTTCTGAACAGGATCCGCTTTGATGCCGGTCCCGTAATCGAGACTGCGTCGTCCTTTCGAACGGGATCCGGTTTTTTTGATGCCGTGACCGTGAGATCAGTTCTTTCTGCCTGCAGGCGGAATTCTTTTCCCGTTCAGATAGCGCTCAGCGATCTGGTCCTTCGTGCCGATGTGGCAGAAGCGCTCCACGACCTGTCTGGGACTGAGCTTCAGGAACGGATCTGAGAGATTGTCTATGACAAGCGCGTCAAAACGGTATCCCTTCTCAAGGCTGCCAACGCGGCCAAAGATCTCCCCGCCCTGCTTTGTGGCCATGTAAAATGCCTCCGGAAAATCGATCGGACGATTTCCTTCCGGCTCGTAGAGCCATTTCAGCTTGGACAGCTGGACTGACTTTGCGACCTGGCTGTAAACCCCGATGTGGTGCCCGCCGGCGATATCGCTTCCAAGAGACAGGTTGACGCCCAGATCCGCCAGATAGCTGTTTCGCATGATTCCGGCAATGATATTTGCCGTGGAATCGGGGCATTGCACCGCGAAGCCATGATACTTTTTCAGAATCCGGATATCTTCCTCTGACGGATAGAGGAAATGCGCCATCACCACAGGACCGTTTTCCAGAAGGCCGGCCTTTTCATAGATCTCCATATCGCAGGATGCGTCCGGGAAGTCCAAAAGCGCCTGCGCAGCCTCCCATCTGGATTCCACGATATGCGTCTGCACCCCCGTCTGGTATTTTCTGCCAAGAATCCCAAGCCCGTCAAGCAGCTTTTGGCTGCAGGTCGGGGCAAAGCGCGGCGTGAGGATCGGGCGGGCGGTCCGGCTGTGCGCGTACTTTTCCAGAAATTCTTCTGTCCTGCGCAGAGAATCCTCTGTCGTCTCACACAGATATTCGGGAGAAGCCTTATCCATGTTGACCTTCCCGACGTATGCGGACAGCCCCTTTTCCTCCAGCTTCTCCAGAAGGTACCCGGTCGCTTCCGGGTGGATCGTTCCGAAGATGCAGGCGTGGAGAGTTCCGTTCGCGATCAGATCCTCAACAAACGCATCGTACACCGCGTGCGCAAAGTCCGGATCCGCGTACCGTGCCTCAAGCGGGAAGGTGTAGCTGTTGAGCCAGTCGTTCAGCAGCAGATCCATTGCCAGGGCGCGCTGCGGATACTGGGGCGCGTGCACATGCAGATCCGAGAAGGCGGGAATGATGACCCGCTCGCCGAAGTCCTGTACAGGAAGTCCCTTCAGGGCCTGGGGCAAAGTCTCATAGACGCCCTTAATGATGCCGTCTTCCACCGCGAGATAGCTGTTTTCGAAGACAGCAAGTTCTTCTCTTGATTTTGAATAAAGAATATGGCCTCGAAATAGTTGCATCCTGGATCCCTCCTTCTTCTTCTGACAGGGGTATTTTATCAATTTGACCGCATATGAGTCAAAGATTATAATCGGGATTATCACACTGTGAGTTACTATTCACAGGCAGACAAGGCCTG
>CACXFW010000363.1 GCA_902767065.1 uncultured Lachnospiraceae bacterium
GGGCCTGATCTGAGCTTTGTACTGCCGCTTACAGGCAAGCCTGACGCGTCAGATACAAAGACTCAGATCGGCCGTGAATAGTAACAACAGATACACTTTATCATATTCCTGGATTGCGCGAAAGATTTGTTTTTGCTATAGTATGTTAATTACAGTGGAAAGACTGCGCGGCGGTTCGCCAATGGAGAGTGATATGAAAATGAGCAGGAGATATGTGCACGTTTTGACCATTCTTGTCCTTACTGCGATTCTGATGTCCCAGTCCGTTTTCGGGTTTGCCGGAAAGGACGGGGAGAGAACGATTGATCCCGGCAAGATCCTTGGACAGCTTCTGAGTCAGGCCGAGAACACAGCTGACAGCATTACGGTTCCTGACTTTGAAGGAACGGTCAGGGTGACTGCGGCGGATGGAATGAGGGATGCCATCGCGCAGCATTACCGGTCCGAAGACGATATGACCTGGATTCAGGATGCGGATCTTTTTCTGCAGGGGACTTCCAACGAAAGCGGCGGCGCTGACCTGGAGGCAACGTTTTCTTTTAACCGGACAAAGCTGTACCATCTGCAGGTTTCCTTTGACCGGGAGAAGAATGTTCTCTACTTTGTATGTCCGGAACTGAAGAAGACGGTGGTGGCATTTCCGATCGGCGACTTCACCGCGGATGCGCAGACAATCACAGGCCGGAAGATCACTCCGGAGATGATCGCGGAGTATACAACGGTTCTGGCAGAGCTGAATGACCTGATCCGGTCCATCTCCCTTGAGGATCTTCAGAAGGAGGCGTCGAAGTACGTTGCGGTGCTTAGTCCTTATGTCCGGGTTGATAACGGCCTTGTGACAGTTTCTGCCGGAAGCCTTTCCGAGGAGGGGCATACAACCACCTTCACCATGAAGAAGGAGGACCTTCAGGAGGCGATCTCCCTGGCACTCAAGCAGCTTTCGGAGGATCCGCTGATGGAGAAGATCCTGAGAAGTCCTTTCGCGGAGCATGTTTTCCGGCTGTCCGTCGGGAAAAAAATGTCCAGCCTGATTCCGGAAGGAACGCTGTGGCAGATTGCGCAGCAGTGGATGCTGCAGACGGCGGAGAAGAACTACCCGAAGCTACGGGATACTTCTGTTACCTTTGCCCTCGACCGGAACAAAACGCCGATTCATCTTTCTGCTTCCATGGAAAAAAGCGGAATGAAGGCAGAACTGTTCCAGGTCAACGCGATCCGGAGCGGTCCGGACCATGCGTTTGAAGTCAGAGTCGGTCCGGTACCAGCCGGCAAGGCAGGATTTCCATCTACCCTGTCCAGCGGATTGCTGATTCAGGGGAGTATGAAGGACGCCATCGTCCGGGAGACGGCAAGCGTGAACCTGAACGGTACGACGATGCCTCTGTTCCGAATTCAGGGATTTGATCTTTTGGAGCTTCAAAAGATCTGGCTGTCCGGGATCTTTACATTCATCTGGAAGGGTTCCGAATACAGCTGTGATTTCTTTATCGATGAGGACGGCATGAGGACGATGGTCTTTTCCGTTAACGGGAAAGAATGGTTTACACTGACCGCTGACCTGAAGAAGGTTCCGGAAACCAGCCTTGACAAGATGGACCTTACGGACGCGTTTACGGTTGATTCACGAAAAGCCTTTTTCAAATACATGCGCGATGCCTTTGCAATCAGGATGTTTGAGAAGCTTTCCTCGGCGGGCGTACCGCAGGAATATGTAGACATGCTGACAGACGGTGAGGCTGCGACAGAATCTTCCAGGGAGAATACCGAGGAGCTTGACTGACACAACCGTATCACTGCGCTGATCATCACAGAGGGACTGCCGGAAGGGCAGTCCCTGATTTTCGCACTCCCTGTCAAAGGAAGCGGTTTTGCTCCGGATCATACGTGAAGTCAATGGCGGCCAGCTTCTCCTCCAGGTCTGACCGGTCCTGGTTGAAGAACTTACACAGATCATCCAGATTGTCGAATTCATCTCTCAGCTGCGTATTGACGACGCTGAGCAGGATCATCGGATTATTCGGAAGCAGGCTGGCCATCGCAATCTCCTCTGTACACATTTCCGGTTTGGTTACACTTCAATCCCCCCGCCGCCCACAGGCACCAGGCGCCGGGGCTGTGAATAGTAACAGGCTGACTACCCGGGTGATTATAGACGCCGGACCGGATGCTTGTCAACGCAACATGAAACTGATACAATGATTCCCGTTACTCTTATTCACAGCCTGTCTGCCTACGAAGCAGGAACCTCCCCCCACAACCTCAGACAGGAGCGTCGTAAGACGCGGTATACGTGCGAAGCACGGATGGTCTGAGGTCTGTGGTTGGAGGGGCTGTGAATAGTAACTGATTCCCATTCAAACTGTAACTACAAACTTCATCGCGCGGCGATCCTTCCGGATCGCTCAGTGGGCAGCAGATAAGGGGACAGGATATGTTAGAATATCTCAGAAAACAGGAAAGGCTGAGTGAGGAAGCGGAGGAAAGGGTCGAGAAGAAGATCCGGATCGCCGTTCTGGTTCTGGCGGCGGTCGTGGTTACTGTCATTGTCGTGGCACTGGTCAGGAAAGTAGCGTTCGGAACGTGGTATTACGCTCTGATCCTGTCTATGGTCGCAGCAGTATGGATCGTCAGGTATGTCCTGTCCGCGTTCTGGAAGCATTCTCTCGCGGGACGCACGGATAAGCAGGTCTTTGCCTATCTGAAGGCGGCGGGGCTGGAGCTTATCGCGTACGCGGGACTTTGCTGGTTCCTGGTAGCGCTGCAGGGAAATGCGATCATCGGTGCCGCCATCTATCTGTTCGGCATTACCGGGGCCAGGAAGCAGAGGGAAATCTACTATGAAGAACCGGAATCGTCAGAGGAGACATCCGGATCTGTGCCCCCGGATTCCGGAGAGGGGAAGCGTGTGACAGAAGAGTCGTCCGATGTCATGCCTGCCCTTCCTTCCGCGGCTGACCGGGAGCAAAGAGAGAGGGAGTCGGAAGATGGATCTGTTTGAGTATGCCGCCCAGAAGGAGAAGGAATCCGCTTCTCCCCTTGCATCCAGAATGCGGCCGCGCACGCTGGACGAAGTGGTGGGGCAGCAGCATATCATCGGAAAGGGACGGATGCTGGAACGCGCGATCCGGGCGGACAGACTCGGCACGGTTATTTTCTATGGACCTCCGGGAACCGGGAAGACAACGCTTGCCCGGGTGATTGCCGGTACCACTTCAGCATATTTCTGCCAGATCAATGCGACATCCTCCGGCAAGAAGGAGATGGAGGAGGTCGTACAGAAGGCGAAGGATACCCTTGGCATGTACGCAAAGAGGACGATCCTCTTTATAGATGAGATTCACCGGTTTAACAAAGCGCAGCAGGATTATCTGCTGCCTTTTGTTGAGGATGGGACGATCGTACTGATCGGCGCGACAACGGAGAATCCGTACTTTGAAGTGAACCAGGCGCTTTTGTCCCGCGCCCTGATCTTTGAACTGAAGAGGCTGGACAGGGAAGACGTGGCCTTGCTGATTCGAAGAGCCGTGTCAGACCGGGAGAGGGGAATGGGGGCATTTGACGCGGCAATTGACGAAGACGCGGTTTCCTTTCTTGCGGATGCTTCCGGAGGGGATGCCAGAAATGCGTTAAATGCGCTGGAGCTGGGAATCCTGACGACTCCACCCTCTGAGGACGGGAAGATTCATTTCACGCTTGAAGTTGCGGCGGAGTGTATTCAGAAACGTGTGACGAGATACGACAAAGACGCAGACCAGCACTATGACACGATCTCTGCGTTTATCAAGAGCATGCGCGGCTCGGATCCGGATGCCGCCGTCTTTTACCTTGCCAGGATGCTGGAAGCAGGCGAGGATATCCGGTTTATCGCGCGCAGGATCATGATCTGCGCTTCAGAGGACGTAGGGATGGCGAACCCACAGGCGCTTGTGGTTGCCGTCAGCGCGGCGCAGGCTGTGGAGAGGATCGGACTTCCGGAATCCAGGCTGATTCTGGCGCATGCCGCAGTCTGCGTGGCGGTCAGCCCCAAGAGCAATTCCTGCACCAATGCAATCTTTGAGGCAGAAAACGCGGTCCGGACGTGCCAGTATACCATTCCGCCATATCTCAAGGATGCGCATTATCCCTCAAGCGCGAAGCTTGGCCGCGGGATCGGGTATGAGTATGCGCACGATTTCCCGAAGCATTTTTCCAGACAGAGATATCTCCCGGAAGAACTTGGGGACAGGAAGTTTTACGAACCGTCTGAGAACGGGTTTGAAAAAGAGGTCCGTGCATGGCTGGACTGGCTTCATGAAGAGTGACAAAAGCGGAGGAAAGGATAACGATGGAACAGATTCTGGATCTGATCGGAACATATGTAGCGGAAGCATTTGAAACGGCAGGGTATGACAGGGCGCTCGGAAAGGTCACGGTGTCAAACCGTCCCGATCTTTGCGAGTATCAGTGCAACGGAGCGATGGCGGGAGCAAAGCGTTATCACAAGGCGCCTCTTCAGATTGCGCAGGAAGTGGCCGGGATTCTGGATGGCTGCGACGCGCTTCAAAGCGCAGAGGCGGTGAAGCCGGGCTTTCTGAACCTGAAGCTGTCCGCCGCGTATCTGGCGGATTACCTGAACGCCATGAAAAGCGACGACAGGCTCGGGGTGAGCGCGGCGAAGGAAAAGAAGAAGATCATCATCGATTACGGCGGGGCCAACGTCGCGAAGCCCCTTCATGTCGGCCATCTGCGCTCGGCCGTGATCGGCGAGAGCGTGAAGAGGATCCTCCGCTATCTGGGGCATGAGACGATCGGCGATGTCCATCTGGGCGACTGGGGCCTTCAGATGGGACTGATTATCGCACAGCTAAGAAGCGAGAAACCGGACCTTCCGTATTTTGATGAGGCATTTGAGGGCGAGTATCCGAAGGAAGCGCCCTTTACCATCTCTGAGCTGGAGCAGATCTATCCCCAGGCCAGCAAAAGGTCAAAAGAAGATGAGGCATTCCGTCAGGAAGCCCTGCGATCGACGGAACAGCTGCAGCATGGAAACCGGGGATACAGGGCGATCTGGCAGCACATTCTGGATGTGTCGATCGCCGACCTGAAGAAAAACTACGACAGCCTGAATGTTTCCTTTGAGCTCTGGAAGAAGGAGTCAGACGCGCAGCCTTATATTCCCGGTCTGGTTGAATACCTGAAGAAGGAAGGGTATGCGCATATCGATCAGGGAGCGCTGGTTGTGGACGTAGCGGAGGAATCCGACACGAAGAAGATTCCGCCCTGCATGATCCTGAAGTCGGACGGGGCCTCACTCTACAACACCACGGATCTGGCGACGATCGTCATGCGCATGGAAAAGTGGAAGCCGGATCACATCATCTATGTGGTGGATAAGCGGCAGGATCTGTATTTTACCCAGGTTTTCCGCTGCGCGCGCAAGACAAAGCTGGTAGATGAGGACACACAGCTGACATTTCTCGGATTCGGGACAATGAATGGCAGGGACGGAAAACCGTTCAAGACGCGTGACGGCGGCGTGATGCGCCTGGAGAACCTGATCGCGGAGATCGACGCTGAGATGCTTCGCAAGATTCTGGAAAACCATGAAGCGGATCCGGAAGAAGCGAAGGAGACGGCAAAGATTGTCGCTCTTTCCGCGATCAAATACGGTGATCTGTCCAACCAGGCATCCAAGGATTATATCTTTGATACGGATAAGTTTACCTCCTTTGAAGGAAATACCGGCCCTTATCTTCTCTATACCATGGTCCGGGTCAAATCGATCCTGAGGAAGTACATGGAAGAGAGCCAGAAAACGCCGGAGGATCTGGATGGTTTCGTCATTCTTCCCGCAGAAAGGGAGAGCGAAAAGGCGCTCGGCCTTACGCTGACGGCATTTGCCCCCGCCGTCGCTTTGGCAGGAGAGGAGCTTGCGCCGCATAAGCTCTGCGGATATCTCTATGAGCTGGCGAACCAGTTTAACAGCTTTTATCATGAGACGAAGATCCTGTCCGAACCGCTTCAGGCGCAGAAGGAATCCTACCTTGCGACGCTTGTGCTGACCCTTCGTGTGCTGGAATGCGGGATTGCGCTGCTGGGCTTTTCCGCACCCGAAAAAATGTAAGGAACTGTTTGGGGAATCACTGTCTGCCAGGTTTTGCGCGCCCGCGCAGGAATGCGCAATCTGTCCGCGGGTTCTGACCTGAATGACACAGGAGGAAAACGGAAATGTTTCAGGTGCTTTCCGGACAGACGATCATCATGTTTCTGATGATCCTTGTCGGCTATGTGATCTATAAGACGCATCTGGCCGATCATGAAGGGAACCGTTCGATCTCCAATATCCTTCTTCTGGTGGTTACTCCGGCGATGATCATGAACTCGCTGTTCACCATCGAGTACAGCGACAGGATTATAAAAGGCCTGTTTCTTTCCATTCTTCTGAGCTTTCTGTCCCATTTCGCGATGATTGCCGTAACGCAGCTGATCCTGAGGAAGAAGAGCACGGATCAGGAAATTGGGATGGAGCGCTACCTTGCGGTCTACAGCAACTGCGGATTCATGGGGATTCCGCTGGTGTCCGCAACATTCGGGCCGGAGGCCGTCCTGTATATGACCGGCTATATGATTGTGTTCAATGTCCTGACCTGGTCCCACGGTCTGATTGAGATCACGGGGGAGACCTCTGTGCAGAAGGTTCTCAAGGGTCTGATGTCGCCGACCGTGATCTGTACCGTGATCGGAATCCTCGTAGTTACACTGAGGATTCCGGTGGAAGTCCATCTTCAGAGGGTGATCGGATATATCGGGGTCATGAATACGCCGCTGGGAATGATCGTCGCGGGAATTGTACTGGCAGAGACCGGACTTGGCGGAATCTGGAAGAAACCGAGAGTATTTCTGGTGACAGCGATGAAGCTGATCGTTGCCCCGGCTGTCGTATTTGCCTTTCTTGTTTTGACAAGGCGCGTGATCTGGCTCAGTGATGAACTGTTTTATGCGATCCTGATCCCGGCAGCCTGCCCTGTGGCGACGACAGGAACGATGATGGCGCTTCGCTATGGGAAGGACTATGAGTTCTCGGCCCAGGTTTTTGTCGTGTCAACGCTCCTGAGCATGCTTACGATCCCGGTGATGATCAGCATCGCGCGCGCAATTGCGCCCTGAAGAGCGTCAGACATCTCCCCGCCCGATGCACAGTGTGAGGAAGAAGATCCGCCTGACCCCTGCTTTTCGAAGCGCCAGGGAGGCTTCGTCCATGGTTGTTCCGGTGGTGTAGATGTCATCAATGAGGATGACGGACTCAGGGACCGCGGCATTCGTGTTCACCGCAAATGCTCCTCTGAGGTTCTTTCTTCGCCCGCTCCGTCCCAGCTTCTTGGAGGATTGCGTCAGCCGGGTACGGATCAGCACATCCTCCCGGGATGGAATGCGGCTCATGCCAGACAGACTGCGGGAGAGAAGGACCGCCTGATCGAAGCCGCGCGCCGCGCGTTTTTTCGGATGCATCGGAATGGGAACCAGGCATTCTGCCCTCCAGATGGGCATCATTTCCCGGAGCAGGTGAAAGAGGCATTCTCCATAGAATGGGATATACGATCGCCGGTTGCCGAATTTCAGCCGGTTGACGGAAAGACGGATCCCTTTTTCATAGAGAAAGACGGCCCTGCCTTCGTCATATACGTGGCGGTGCATCTCACAGTCGGCGCAGTATTCCCGCTCCCGGGCATTGAGGGGCTTTCCGCAGCGCATGCAGTATGGATCCTTTACAAAAGGCAGTTCTTTCCGGCAGTGTGTGCAGACCCCGCTTTCCGACGGCAGCAGGATTGCTTCACAGACGACGCAGCGGGGAGGATAGAGCAGGTCCAGAAGGAAGGTACCGGCACGTTTTGCGCGGCCGGACACAGAGGACGGGATGACTGGAAATGGAATTGGAACAGGTCTCATGTTCTTGCCTTACGTACTCTCAGCAGTATGATACGGCTTTTCCATGAGAATGACAAGAGGAGAGAACCCTGACATGAATAAGAAAGAGATCGCGGAAATTAAGAAGCTGCTTCTTCCGACGAAGCAGACCATCAGCAGGATCGCAGGCTGCTATGTAAGCGCGGAGAAGGAAAAGATTACGACCTTCAGCCAGAGCTTCCAGCTGCTGGAAGAGGAAGAGGTTTTCAAATATCTGGAGATTTTCCGGAAGAGCCTTTCCGGCACGCCGGGAAAGAATCTCCTTGACATGAATTTTCCGAATGAGGAGGAAGAGGAGGGCGGCAGGCAAAGGTTCCTGTATCAGCTGCGTCAGAGCCACCTGGAAGATGAAGATCTGCTGAATCAATTCTATGACAGGGTCATCGAAGGCTATGTGACGGGTGAGAATTATCTGATCCTTCTGATCGCGAATGCATATGACGTACCCGGGAAGGGAACGGATGGGCTTGAGATGTTTGACGCATCCGAAGAAGTCTATGATTATTTTCAGGCGGTGGTCTGCCCTGTCGACCTGGCAAAGCCTGCGCTGTCCTACGACAGGGAAAGCGCTTCCTTCCGTTCCAGGAGGCGCGACTGGATCGTAGGAATGCCGGTCCTGGGGGTGCTGTTTCCGTCTTTTTCCGGAAGGGGAAATGACATCCACAGCTGTCTGTACTATTCCAAAAATGCGGAAGATCTCCACTTCGATTTCACGGATACGCTTCTCGGCTGCCAGCTTCCTCTGTCGGCCGGCGAGCAGAAAGAGGCGTTTGGCCATGTCGTAGAACAGTCGCTCGGAGAAAAGTGCGATTTTGAGACGGTCAGGGAGATTCATGAGGCGCTTTGGGAACGACAGGAGGAACATGAGGATGATCCGGATCAAGACAGCCTGTCGCTTCCGGATGTCCGTGTGATCCTGAGCAGGGCAGGCGTTCAGGAGGAAGACCTGGACGGGCTTCAGGAGGCTTACGAGGAGAACATCGGCAAGGATGAGACGATCCTGGCTTCGAATGTGCGCGCAAAGACAAAGTTCGAGGTACACACGCCGGATGTAACGATCAGTGTCAGCCCGGACCGGACCGACCTCATTCAGACGCAGATGATCGATGGAAGAAAATGTATCGTGATCCCGGTCACGGACGAGGTCTATGTGAACGGGATCCGCGTCAGATAGCCGGCGGCCCACAGGCCCGGGCGGTGGGGCCGGCCGGGGTGTGACCTGTGACATAGGCGGTGTGGGAGCGAACCGTAAACGGGCGCAAGGTGACACTGCCCCTGATTATGTGGTATACTTTCCGTGAAACGATGAATCCTGCATCGGATTATACCAGTTCACATGAATGGCTGCCGAAGGCAGACATGTTACGTGAACTGCATATACCGCGGTGAAGAATTCTATTCGTCAATAGATTTCGTTCGCGAGTATAAGGAGGAAGGCGCGGATGTTTTCCTGGATCAATGCCTTCATAACCAGAATCAACACTTATCTTAC
>CACXFW010000364.1 GCA_902767065.1 uncultured Lachnospiraceae bacterium
AAAAACGCAGGCCAATCCTGCTTTTATGCAGAGTATACCATGAAGCAGGGAAACTTTGGCCTGTTTTCCTGTAACGTTGCGCTGCAATTCCTGCACGGAATATCCATAATGGTATTGAAACAGCCGGCTATACTCCGTTATGATGTATCTATTGACCATAATATATCAAGCGGACTGCTTCATCGGAGGAAGGACTCATGAAGCAGCAGTGAAGATCAGCTGAGACCAAACCGTTTCAGAAAAGGAGAGATCCATGTTTTTTGGTAAAAATGAAAGAGAAGCTCTTTCCGGGATTCAGAAATCCTGCCAGGACTTTCCCCGCCTGATGGAAGAGACCGGCAACAGGATAGATGCGCTGGAAAAGACTGCCGGCAAACACGATGTTGTTCTGGAGGACCTTTCCGATACCCTGTCGGAGCTCAGGGAGCAGGAGGAAAATGCGCTGGAATCCCTGCACCGGGAAGTCGCGGCACTCAGGGAGGAGCGCCTGAGCATGGAACAGGACCAGGAAGAGAAACTTCTGGAGCTTCTGATGGAATACGAGAACCATCTGCTGATGCTGGAGGCACTGCTATCTGACAAAGAAGGCTGGAAAGAACAGTTTGTCAAGATTCATGAAAGAATACGGCAAAAATGCCTGCCAGCGGGAGTAACAATTCTGGGAGAAGCAGGCGAGCCGGTCGATTACGGGCTTCATGAAGTCATCGATGTCAGAAAGACGTCGGATCCGGAGCTGGACAGACATGTTGCACAGGTATACGAAAGGGGAATCCTGTACAAAGGGCATATTCGGAAAGCGCGTATCAGCGCATGGAAGGAAGAAGAAAAATGAGTGGTATCATTGGAATTGACCTTGGAACATCTACAACAGAGGCAGCAATCTACCGTAATGGAAAAGCGGAGATGATTCTGAATCTTTCCGGGGAGGCGGTTACGCCCTCTGCAGTCGGTGTGGATGACAACGGAAACTGGATCGTAGGAGACCGGGCCAGAGCCCAGCTGCTCCTGTCCCCTGAAAACACGGCCATTGAGGTCAAGCGAAAGATCGGATCCGGAGAAATGATCCGGATCGGCGGCGCGTCCTGGACTCCTGCGGAACTGTCCGCGCACATTCTGGAATATGTCCGGAGTTATGCATCGAAGTATCTGGGAGAGGATATCAGGCGGGCAGTGATATCTGTACCGGCTTATTTTAATGATATCCAGAGGCAGGAAACGATGGCGGCAGGAAGAAGAGCCGGTCTGACGGTAGAAAGAATTCTGAATGAGCCGACTGCAGCCGCGCTTCGCTACGGACTGGATCACATGGAAGAAGAGAGCCACGTTCTTGTATTTGACCTGGGCGGAGGTACGTTTGACGTGACGCTTCTGGAGATGTTTGACGGCGTGCTGGAGGTAAAGGCGAGCAGCGGGGACAATCAGCTGGGGGGAAAAGACTTCGATGAATGTATCTGCACATGGATGATCAGGGAGTTTCGGCAGAAAACGGGAATCGATCCTGCAGGGGATCCTTACGCCATGGTCAGACTGAAGGAAGAGGCGGAAGCATGCAAGAAAGCCCTTTCCACCCGGGACAGCTATCATATCCTTCTGCCTGCACTTATTAAAAAAGGAGATACGCCGCTGGACCTGGATCTGGAGCTTTCTGCCGCCGGATTTGAACAGATGACGGAGGAGCTGCTTAAGAGGACGCATCATCCCATCGATGTTGTCCTGCAGGACTCGGATATTACAGAAGCCCAGATTGACCGGGTGATTCTGGTGGGCGGAGCGACCAGAATGCCCATGGTATCGAAAGAGATCGAACGATACCTCGGAATCAGGCCCGAGGAGGCGGTAGACCCGGACTATGCGGTGGCGCAGGGATCAGCGATTCAGGCCGCTATGATTTCCGGAGAGATTGATCCCCGGGAAGGGCTCATTATGACAGACGTCAACCCCTTCTCGTTGGGGGTGCGCTGTTTTGACGGCATCAGCGATGACTGCATGAGTGTCGTAATCCCAAGAAATGTCACGATACCGGTAACCAGAAAAGAAACGTATTATACAAGCGCGGATTATCAGACGCAGGCGCTGATCCGGGTCTATCAGGGAGAAAGTGATATCGCGAGCAGCAATCATTTTCTGGGGGAGTTTATGATCGAAGGAATACCGGCCCGCAGGATAGGCAGGATGGGAGGCGGAGGCGTTCCCCTCTCTGTCAGCTTTTCCTACGACCTGAACGGGATGCTTCAGGTAGAGGCTGTCGTGACGGAAACCGGGCAAAAGGCATCGATCCGGATCGATATGATGCACGGGGAAGAAGATGATCCGGATGCCCGGATTGATGTATCCGGATGGAAGAACTCTCCTGCCGCAGGTCCATGGCGGACGCTGATCCGCAGGGCGGAACGCGAACTGAAAAAACTGGAGATTGATGAAGAGGAAGAAACCTTTGACTGTATAGAGGGAATCGTATACCGCCTGAAAAAAGCAATTCTGATGGACGACAAGACACAGGCGGAAAGCATCGCGCGGGAGTTGGAAGATATGCTCCGGTAATGGAGCGAGGAACCCACAGGCGCACAGCGGAAGGCAGCCGGGACTGCCTCCTGCCTAAGATACGGGAGAAGAGACCATGAATCCATATGAAGTGCTGGGAATCGAAGAAGGCGCGGAGAAAGCGCAGATCAAGCGGGCATATTTCCGCCTGCTGAGAGAGCATTCCCCGGAACAGGATCCGGAAGGATTCGCTCAGATCAGGGAAGCCTATGAACAGCTGACCAACGCGGAAGAAGGAGCCGGAGCCCCTTCCCTGCCTCTTCCGAATCATCCTTATGCGAAACTGTTTGCGCAGCAGATTGAGAATTCCCTGAAGGAAGGGCGGCGGAAGCTTGCGAAGGAAACAGCTCAGGAAGCGTGGGAACGCTTCCCTGATTCCCTGTTTTTCCTGTACGAGATGGCTTACACGCAAAGGATCTGCGGCAATACAGGAAAAGCGGTGAAAAACGCATCTCTTCTTGTGGAAAAGGAGCCTGAAAACCGCTGGTTCTGGAGGGAACTGGCTCTTGCGAGCTATGAGCGGGGATATATCAGGAAAGCCTGGCCGGCGTTTGTAAAAGCGTATGAGCTGGGGTGCAGGGATTTTCATTTCATTATGATGTTCTCCCTTGAATGCAGGGATTATGAAGATTATGAGATGGGAAAGCAGATTCTCATTCCCTTGACGGATCCTGAGCGCCGCTGGAGCGCGGATGATATGGAAGATGCCCTGGAGGCATATCTGGCATTATTCACGATGATATGTGATCTTGGTGAGAGCGGAGAGGAGGAGGCACGGAAATATATACAGTTTCTGGAGAAAAATGCGAGATCACTCGTCTCCCATATTCCCGGCTGTGTGGAACTCATGGGAGCAATGATTCTCAGGGGGAAGCTCCCGGCAGATATCATTCGATGCGGCATTCGTGCGATAGAGAAGATCAACGAACGGGACCCCGATTCCTCGAAGAAAGAACAGAACCGGCATTACATGGGCTTACTCGGGCTTGCCCGTATACACTCAGACGAGAGAGTCTGTTCGTCAATGCAGTATCTGTATGAACTGTTGGTGATGGAGAAAGATAACAGCCGGTTTGCCATGACAGACTGCCGGCTCTGCATGATACAGGAAAGGGAAAAAATCTTCGGGGAGGAGGCATATCTCAGGGAAGAATACCCGGACTTCTACTCCAAAGCGAAACCTTACCTGGACCGGATCCGCTCGCAGCAGGATGCAGAGAAGATGCGGTATCGTCTGCAGCAGGATTACCGGAAACAGTGGGAGTTCTACGAGGAGGGCAACTATCTGACGTGGTTCCCGGAAAAAAGAGAAGAAGTATTTGGCAGGCAGGTGAAACCTTCGGAGGAACCCTTTGTCAGGGTTGGCAAAAAGATCAGCCGCAATGATCCCTGCCCATGCGGAAGCGGGAAGAAATACAAGTTCTGCTGCGGCCGGAAGTAAGGACCCGCAGATGAATTACTCATACATCTGACTTGTTTTCTGTACAAAGAATAGATCTACGGGTTCTACCGTATTCTTGATTCATGAAAAGACAAAAACGACTGCAGGCATAAAATGCAAAACTTTTGCTTTCAT
>CACXFW010000365.1 GCA_902767065.1 uncultured Lachnospiraceae bacterium
GGGCTCTGTTTTCAGTCTTCCCCGTGCTCCAGGGACGTATAGACCGTTCTCTTCCTCGCCATCTCATCGCTGGCCAGATATTCGTCGTAGGTCGTGATCTTATCGATCAGCTTCCCGTTCGGCAGAATCTCCATGATCCGGTTCGCCGTCGTCTGGACAATCTGGTGGTCCCTGGAGGAAAACAGCTCCACGGACGGGTACCTGATCATTCCGTTGTTCAGCGCCGTGATCGATTCCATGTCCAGATGGTTGGTCGGCTCGTCGAAGATCAGCACATTGGCCCCGGAGATCATCATCCGCGAGAACAGGCACCGGACCTTCTCGCCGCCGGACAGAACACGCACATATTTGTCGCCGTCCTCGCCGGAAAACAGCATCCTGCCAAGGAATCCCCTCACATAGGTCTGGTCCTTGATCTCGGAATACTGGGTCAGCCACTGGGCGATCGTCAGGTCATTTTCAAATTCTTCCGTATAGTCCTTCGGGAAATAAGCCCTGCTCGTGGTGACGCCCCACTTGAAGGTCCCCTCATCCGGCTCTTCTTCCCCCATCAGGATACGGAAGAACATCGTCTTGGCGATCTCGTTGCCGCCGACAAACGCAACCTTGTCTTCGCGTCCCAGGGTAAATGAGATGTCGTCGAGGATCTTTACGCCGTCCACCGTCTTGGAAAGATTATGCACCTCCAGAACCTCGTTCCCGATCTCGCGGTCCGGCCGGAAGTCGATGTAAGGATATTTCCTGCTGGACGGGCGGATGTCATCGAGCTGGATCTTCTCCAGGGCTCTTTTGCGGCTCGTCGCCTGTTTGGACTTAGACGCATTCGCCGAGAAACGCTGGATGAATTCCTGCAGTTCCTTGATCTTCTCTTCCTTCTTCTTATTGGCCTCCTTCATCTGGCGGATCATCAGCTGGGAAGATTCATACCAGAAGTCGTAGTTGCCCGCGTACAGCTGGATCTTGCCGTAATCGATGTCCGCAATGTTCGTGCAGACCTTATTCAGGAAATAACGGTCATGGGATACCACGATGACCGTATTGTCGAAGTTGATCAGGAACTCCTCCAGCCATCCGATCGCATCCAGATCCAGGTGGTTGGTCGGCTCATCCAGAAGAAGAATGTCCGGATTGCCGAACAGCGCGCGCGCCAGAAGCACCTTGACCTTCTGGTTGCCGGTCAGCTCCTTCATCAGCACATGATGTTCCTCTGTCGGGATTCCAAGCCCGTTCAGCAAGGCTTCCGCGTCAGACTCCGCTTCCCATCCGTTCATCTCCGCGAATTCCGTCTCAAGCTCACTGGCCCTGATCCCGTCCTCATCGGAAAAGTCAGGCTTCGCGTACAGCGCGTCCTTTTCCCTGGAGATCTCGAACAGGCGCATGTTTCCCTGGATCACCGTCTCCAGCACGTCCTGCTCGTCATACTTGAAATGATCCTGCTCCAGAACGCTCATGCGCTGTCCCGGCGTGATCGTCACCGAGCCGGACGTGGTCTCCAGCTCACCCGAAAGGATCTTGAGAAAGGTGGACTTTCCCGCGCCGTTCGCGCCGATTACGCCGTAGCAGCCTCCGTCTGTGAACTTGATATTGACATCTTCGAACAGGGCTTTTCTTCCCAGTCTGAGTGTAACGTCATTGACACTGATCATGTGTTCTCCTCTTCGTCTTTCTCCTATAAACGATAGTTTATAACTGACAAGATCCGTTCGGATCATTTTCATCCATTGATGAAGGGCGGATCACTTCCGGTCACATCCCGTCCTGCCTTGGTTGCTTCGAAACCAGTAAGAATAAAAATGCGTAAACCCCAGTGATTCATACAGTCTCCTGGCCTTCCGGTTTCCCGATGCCACCTGCAGATAGGCGCGTTTCGCTCCCAGCCTCCAGGCTTCCCGAAGGACGGTCGAGCAGACCGCCCGGGCGTATCCTCTGCTCCAGCAGCTCGGGCTGACATAGATCGCGTAGATTCCGACCCAGTCCCGGTCCCGGATTCCGAGTCCGGACGCGACCATTCTCCCATCGATTTCGATCGATGCGACAATCGTCCTCTTGGGAATCGCCGCGTACATTTTCGGAACAATCCTGCGCAGGGTGGGATCAGAGGTTCCGTTCAGGGAAAACAGCCCCTTCAGCCATTCATCCGTCACAAAATCCTTCAGCTGGACCGTCAGCTCCGGACCGTAATACACCAGCGTCGGAAGGTTCAGCCGGTTATCAAACAGATAATCCTCCCCGCTCCTGACCATGAGCCTGGATCCTGGGATATCCAGTGTCATCACATCCGTGGAGTGCCGGACCTGATATCCCCTCTCCTCCAGAATCCTGTCAAACGCGGGATCCAGCAGAGGCTGGATCTTGAAGTTCGCCGGACAATTCCAGTTCTCATAGATCTTTTCGCAGTAAGCGATCTTCTCCCCGATCGGGATCGTGCTCTCCCCGATCTGTTCCACCGAATTCGTACGGTAAGTATAATTATGGGAATATCTCAGAAGCCAGCCGTCATAAAACTCGATCCGGTAGGAAGGCCACGCGTTGAGGGACATTTCCTCCATATACTTGATTTCCTGATCCCGTGTCAATCTGCAAAACCTCCCCCTCTCACGATGCCTGCCACCTGCCGGCAGCGCCGCAGGGGAGCATCAGACCGCTGTCCGTTACCGGAAGGCCGACCTCCTGCGCCTCAACCGTTCCGCCAAGCCGGCTGACGACTTCGGTTGAGATCAGATAGGTCAAAACCCCCGGGGCCAGCCCGGTCGTATAGGAATTGATCAGATAAAACAGGGCGCGGTCAGACAGCAGCGAGGATGTGAGCTTCACCAGCTCATGAAGGTTCTCCTCGATCTTCCACATCTCGCCCTTCGGTCCCCTTCCGTAGGAGGGCGGATCCATGATGATCCCGTCGTAGCGGTTCCCTCTGCGGATTTCCCGCTCCACAAACTTTCTGCAGTCATCCGTCAGAAAGCGGATCGGCGCACCCTGGAGACAGCTTGCGGCGGCATTCTCCTTCGCCCACTGTGTCATGCCCTTCGAGGCGTCGACATGCGTAACCGCCGCGCCCGCGCACGCTGCCGCGATCGTGGCGCCGCCCGTATACGCAAACAGGTTCAGAACGCGGACAGGGTCGCCGGCCTCGGCCTCTCTTCCCTGCTTCACCGCCTGCCGGATGATCTTCGAGAACCACTCCCAGTTCACTGCCTGCTCCGGGAACAGCCCGGTGTGCTTGAAGGAGAACGGCTTCAGGTGAAAGGTCAGCTGCCGCTCTCCCAGCCGGTACCCGATCGACCACTGCTTCGGAAGATCGATGAATTCCCACTCTCCGCCGCCGCTGCGGGAGCGGTGATAGCGTGCGTTTGCCTTTCTCCAGCGAGGATCCCGGCGTTCCGTATTCCAGATTACCTGCGGATCCGGGCGCACAAGAAGATACTTTCCCCAGCGCTCCAGCTTCTCGCCGCCGGACGTATCAAGAATCTCATAATCTGTCCATCCGTCTGCCGCAAACATATTCCTCCAGCTCCTTCTTTTGCCTTGCGGTTTCCCCTTCATCCTCATTCGTCTTTGCAGACTGTTTCACCTGTACTGTTCCCGGCTCTAAAAAGCTTCCCGGGAAGATCCGAAAACTTCCCGATCCGGGGAACGCCCTCTTTCAGAACATCCACTTCCCCGAATCCGTAGCCGGCCCAGATAAAATCCGTCCCGGCCTTCCGGGCCGAGGCAAGGTCGCCGGACGTATCCCCGACATAGACCGCGTAATCCAGCGCGTTTCTCTCAGCGCACAGCCGGATATTGCTGCCCTTGTCATCAAGCGTATCCTCAAAGCAGATATGATCCTCGATCAGGTTCTCCTCTCCCAGCGCGTTCAGAAAATCCTCGATATATCCCTTCTGGCAGTTGCTGACAATATACAGATGCCAGCCCATGGCGCGAAGCTTCTTCAGCGTCCCGCCCACTTCCGGGTAGATCTTTCCGGGGTGGTCATGCAGATACTCCACCTCGAACTGCATCGCAAGCGCAAGAACCTCCCTGCGCCGCTCTTCGGGCAGAAACCC
>CACXFW010000366.1 GCA_902767065.1 uncultured Lachnospiraceae bacterium
GGCGGACAAGCGGTGAAACCGCTCTGTCCGCCCACAGCGAAGAACACGAAGTGTTCTGAGCAATGGGGGTGCTGAATAGTTACATCGATATATCTTGCACAGGTTATTGGTATGCACCGCCAGGCCATAAACGTGTACGGACAGAATCGTGCCGGTAGATGTGAGATCAAATGAACGGGACGAGCGTGTAAATCAGTAAGCTGGTTTTTTGCATTGTGGGTGCAGCATGAGTAGAAACAGTATAACGAATATTACGGACCGGATGCGAAGAAACAGAGCTTCTTCGATTGTGGGCTTTATTGTCCTTTTGGTCATTTATGTGGTCCTGTCCGTGTTTACCATAAAGCTGTCCAGGTCGGAAGAGATGTTCTTATTTATGGGAACTCCGATCCCGGCAAGGTCGTTCGCGGGAGCATTTTCCAATGTCGCGAATCTGTCTTTGATTCTTCTGGTTGTCTTTTACGGCAAGGTTGGCTTTGCCGTAGCCATGATGATTCTTGCCGTCCAGTTCCCGACGCTGATGATTCAGATTTTTTTGCGGCGTGTGTATTCGAGTATTCCCGGCCTTTTCTCGAACGTTGTAGCGATTGTTGCGAGTCTTCTTGTTTTTTTCAAGAACAGGAGCATTGAAAAGTATCAGGAGAAGATCCGGACGCAGGCGATTACGGACCAGCTGACCGGAATCCCGAACCGGTTTGCCCTTTCGGAACTCGTGGATGCGCTGATCCGGCAGAAGGGAAGGTTCGCGGTTGCGACGATCAATCTGAATAATTTCAAGAATATCAACAATACGATGGGGGCCAGGACCGGAAATGAGGTTCTGAGGGAGATCGCTTCCAGAATGCAGAAGGCCTCTGAAGAAGGCCACACGGGAACGGAAGAATATGTGGTGCGCCAGAGCGGGGATGAGTTCACAATCATTATCCGCAATTATCCGAATGCGGATGAGATTCTCCGGACGGTTACCTACTATAAGACCGTTCTGGAGCGGAAGATGACGATTGATGGCTGTGATCTGTTCCTTACGTTCAGTATCGGATATGCGGAGTATCCGACCGACGCCCGCAGCGTGGATGAGCTTATGGCCCATGCGAACCTCGCGATGCTGGAGGCCAGGAGGTCGAGCGACGGCACGATGATCTGCCGCTATACGCCTGAGATGTCGGATGTCGAGCGTGTTCTTCAGATGGAGCGGAAGATCCGGTATGCGCTGGAGAACGACAGGTTTGTTTTCTATCTGCAGCCCCAGTACGATGTGTACCATCATCTGATCGGATTTGAAGCGCTTGCCCGCATGATGGATGAAAACGGCTCTTTGATCCCTCCGGGCGACTTTATCCCGGTTGCGGAGGATACCGGTCTGGTTGATCAGATTGATACCGTTGTCTTCCGGAAGTCTGCCGTGTTCTTCCGGGAACTGATCCGGAAGACGAAGACCGACATCACGCTCAGTGTGAATGTTTCGGTGAAACATCTGATGAAGAATGATTTTCTGGATGAGGTCAGGGAGATTCTTGATGCCAGCCAGGTTCCGCCCGGGCAGATTGAGATTGAGATTACGGAATCTGTCATGATCGATTCGGTTGAGAAGGCGCTGCAGTGCATCAATGAGCTCAAGAAGATGGGAATCAAGATTGCCATCGATGACTTTGGAACCGGGTATTCGTCCCTCAGCTATCTGAATACCTTCCCGGCGGACGTCCTGAAGATCGACAAGACGTTTATTGATCAGATGAATTCCAGTGATTCTTCCAGGAAGTATGTAGCCTCGATCATTTCGATCGGACATATCATGAACTTCAAGGTAATCTCCGAGGGAGTGGAAGAGAACGACCAGCTTGAGACCCTGCGCAGCATCGGATGTGATTACATCCAAGGCTTTATCTGGGGCCGTCCGCTGTGCGCGGAGGATGCGGAGAAGGTTGTAATCGAGGCGGTATCGTAAGTGGCTGTGTGGAAAGCAGGCACTTGATCCGACGCAGGCAGCTGTGTGGAAAGCAGATATTTGATCAACCGTACACCGTACAGGCAGGAAAAACTTCCGGCAAAAGATGATTGCCGGAAGTTTTACTGTCCTTAGAGATTAACCTACTGTTCTTATCAGGCCTTGTATTCAATCGCCGAACACTTGAAATTATCCTTTCCTTCCTCTTTAACCAGATACAGCAGCTTGTCTGCCGCGGCGGACAGCGTATCGTAATCCGGATAGGAACCAAGGTTGATTACGCAGCCGATACTGGCGCTCACATGACCTGCGCCGGTTGGATCGGGGTGGATCTGGTGGAGCGATGCCTTTGTATTCTCCAGACGGCTGACCACATGATTGAGATCCGCCATACCGACCGCATACACGATGAATTCGTCGCCGCCCATTCGCATGACGACGTCTGTCTCACGGAAGTTTTCCTGAAGACAGGATGCGATCTGCTTCAGCGTCTCGTCTCCGGCAGCGTGCCCGTAATGATCGTTGATGTACTTGAAGTCATCGATGTCAACAAGCATAAATGCGCCGGTTACGCCATTCGCGACATAATTGCTGATCAGATGCTCCCCGCCGCGGCGGTTGTACACGCCTGTCAGTGCGTCGTGGTCCGCCTTGTCCGTAGCGGTGTAGCTGTTTTCCATGAAAGTGATCCGTTCATGGATCATCCTCTGGGACAGATACAGGCCGGCGGCGATACAGGCAGCCAGGTGAACCAGGTCCAGACAGAAGATACTGTATTCCTTGATATTGTAGTCAACAATCACAAAAAGAAAGGAAAAAACCAGTGTCAGGATCAGGATGTTGCCCCAGGCATCACGAATCAGAAGCGGGGTCGTCAGAATGAAAAAGAAAAACAGGAAAGCGGGATAGTCGCTGCGCTCACCGGCTGTCATGAACAGGCTCCAGCTCAGCAGCAGGCTGATCCAGACATACAGTGTGACAGTACCGTCCTTGATCATCTCTTTCCTGTAACCGATCAGCAGCGCGACAGATACACAGAAGAAGATGAGATACTCCAGAGTGCGGGAACCATCAGGAAAAGCAGAACGGCTGATCAGATCGAAGAGAAAGCTTCCAAGACTGATGAGCAGCCCGACAACCAGCAAAAAACAGAGAGCTTGTCCGTTTTCCCTTTCAAAATCAATTCTGAAGCCTTTTATTTTTCCGGGATAAAGAAACTCTTTGATCTTTTTTCGAGTATCACTGTTCATTATGAATTCTCCATCCTCGAACCGCTTAGAAACAGTTTATACAGACTGCACAGGGCTTTTTCCCGGGAATGCACGGGATATCCGTGTGTCATGGAAGGCATTCCCTCGGTGCTGCTGTGAAAAAAGACGGGCAGATGTATGAGTTACTTCTGAAATAGTATCCTACGGCCGCGTTATGCTGTCATTGAAATAGATAATGCTTTGGGAAAAACAGAAAACACATAATTATCTGCCATTATAGTACTACAAAAAACGTTCTCTTTCAATTGTCATTTCAGCCAGAATCTTTTTCTGCAGCCGAACCGGTATCTTTTGCTTGTCGTGACTGTTCCTGAACGCTATAATGGGAGCAGTTTGAATGAACAACCCGGTATAGACATGGTTGCCAGGAAAGGAGAGATTAGAGTATGAGTTTCATTGACGACATCAAAGCACAGGCAAAGAAGGATAAGAAGACGATTGTTCTTCCGGAGTACATGGACAGCAGGACTTATGAAGCTGCCGTGAAGATCGCGAGGGAAGGGATCGCTAACGTTGTCCTGATCGGAACCCCTGAGCAGATTGCTCAGAATAAGGGGGATTATGACCTGACCGGAATCACGGTGATCGATCCGGCGACAGATCCGAACCGTCAGAAATACATTGATAAGTTTGTCGAGCTTCGCGCGAAGAAGGGAATGACCCCGGAGAAGGCGGAAGAGCAGATGATGTCCGATTACATGTATTACGCCTGCCTGATGTGCAAGTGCGGCGATGCGGACGGAGCGGTTTCAGGCGCCTGCCATTCGACCGGGAACACCATTCGCCCGGCGCTCCAGCTTCTTAAGACGAAGCCCGGCATCAGCAGCGTATCCGGATTCTTTGTCATGGATGTTCCGGATTGTGAATTCGGTGAGAACGGAAGATTTGTCTTTGCGGACTGCGCGGTGAATGTGGACTTTGATTCCGCGAAGCTTGCGGAGATCGCGATCCTTTCCGCAGAGTCCTTCGAGGCATTTATTGGAGCTCCGGCAAAGGTCGCCATGCTTTCTTACTCTACGAAGGGAAGCGCGAAGCATGACGATGTGACCAAGGTTTCGGACGCGGTGAAGATCGTGAAGGAGACTCATCCGGAGATCAAGATTGACGGAGAGCTTCAGTTTGATGCCGCCATCGTACCGTCTGTCGCAAGCCTCAAGGCTCCGGGCAGCGATGTCGCCGGACAGGCAAACACCATCATTTTCCCGAGTCTTGAAGCCGGCAATATCGGATACAAGCTTGTCCAGAGACTGGCAAAGGCCGGGGCCTACGGTCCGGTCCTCCAGGGTCTGTCCATGCCCGTCAATGATCTGTCAAGAGGCTGCTACGCCGATGATATCGTAGGCGTCGTCGCCATGACAGCCGTTCAGGCGCAGAAGGCCTGATGAGGGCAGATGCCGTGCATGAATCTGAATTGTCAACTCAGCTGACATGAACCCCTGTAACAGCCATGAACCGTTCAGGAAGTTACAGGAACAACTTAAGACTAAAGGAGTAAGAATCAAATGAAAGTACTTGTAGTTAACTGCGGCAGTTCCTCTCTGAAATACCAGGTAATCGATTCCGATACCGAAAAGATCGCGGCGAAGGGTCTGTGTGAGCGTATCGGTCTCGACGGACGCCTGGTCTATCAGCCGACCGGCGGCGAAAAGGAGATTACGGAAGCTCCGATGCCGACCCACAGTGAAGCGATCCAGATGGTCCTTGATGCCCTGGTCAATCCGAAGACAGGTGTCCTGAAGAGCCTGGACGAGGTTGAAGCGATCGGCCACAGAGTCCTGCATGGCGGCGCGAAGCTGACCGAATCCGCCCTGGTCAATGATGATGTGATTGCGGCGATTGAAGAGGCTTCTGACCTTGGGCCGCTGCACAATCCGGCGAACCTGATGGGGATTCATGCCTGCATGAAGCTCATGCCCGGAAAACCGAATGTCGTTGTCATGGATACCTCTTTCGGCATGACCCTTCCGGCGAAGGCATACCGCTACGCGATCCCGACCGAATACTATGAGAAGTACCACATCCGCCGTTATGGATTCCACGGAACCTCTCACAGCTTTGTGTCGAAGGAGACGATCAAGTATCTGAACCTTGATCCTGACAACTCGAAGGTGATCGTGGCGCATCTTGGAAACGGCGCCAGCATCACGGCTGTAAAGAACAGCAAGTGCGTAGACACCTCCATGGGCGTCACCCCTCTTGAGGGCCTGATCATGGGAACCCGTTCCGGCGATCTGGATCCGGCGATCATCGATTACCTCTGCAGTCATGAGAACCTGACGGCGGCAGACATGAATACGGTACTGAATAAGAAGAGCGGCGTGATGGCGCTTTCCAATAACCTCAGCTCCGATTTCCGCGATCTGGAAGACGCGATGAATGAGGGAAATGAGGCTGCGGGCCTTGCGATCGATGCGTTCTCTTACAGAGTTGCGAAGTATATCGGATCCTACACCGCTGCGATGAACGGCGTGGACGCGATTGCATTCACAGGCGGAATCGGTGAGAACGCAGGAATCGTCCGCAGGAAGGTTCTGGAGTATCTTGGATTCCTCGGCATCTCGATGGATGCGGAGGCCAACAAGAAGAGGGGAGAAGCGTTTGTCCTGTCCACTCCGGAGTCGAAGGTGAAGGTGATTGTCATGCCGACCAACGAGGAACTGGCGATCTGCCGTGAGACGGTGAGACTGGTCTCAAAGGCCTGAGGACACCAGGCCGCAGCTGTCAATTCCGCCACCGACAGGAAAAAGGAACTAACATGCAAAAACCAAGCTGGAAATGGAGGATGATCTTCAACATCATCCTGGATCTTCCCATAGCGGTCATCGTGGCAATCGCGATGACCTTACTGAACAGGCAGCCGATTGTCTTCTTCCCGAACCTTTTGTCAGACATTGCGATCGGGTTTCTTCTTATGTTTTTCATCAACATCATTCTCCCGATTCCGGTGATCTCGGCAAAGTTTGCTGGCCTGTTCAGAATTAAACCGCATACGATTGCGGAAAGCCTGGTGGGCGGCATTCCGGTCTGCCTGATCTACACAGTCGGAATCAGCCTTCCGCTTGCGGCGTTCAATCTGTTCATGGCATCGAGGAATGCCCCGGAACAAGCCTTCAGCTTCCATGCGGTCTGGGGCTCCTTTATCGGGACTTTCCTGCCGCTTTGTGCGATTGTGTATGTCGTTGCTTTTATTATGACACCGATTGCGGCAACGGCGGCCACGAATGCCTGCAGGAAGTAAAGCGTACGGATTCGTCATCCTGAGTCATGGGAAAAGGCAGAGGCAGTAAGATGACGAAAAAACGCAGTAACTATTCAGCACCCCCATTGCTCAGAACACTTCGTGTTCTTCGCTGTGGGCGGACAGAGCGGTTTCACCGCTTGTCCGCCC
>CACXFW010000367.1 GCA_902767065.1 uncultured Lachnospiraceae bacterium
AAAGACTGCGGCTATGGCAGTAAAGTCCGGCCTGATAGAAATGCTTCTGTTCAGTGTGAATCCTGCTTTTGATATGCTTCCTTCAGGCCAGGATTTGGGGAAACTGTTGGAAGAAGGCTATCAGTATGATAATCAGCTGGCAGGGATTAATGCGGAGAGAGCGGATTTATATAAGCTTTGCGAAGAATACAATGTGGGAATTACCGTCATGAAAGGCTTTGCGGGAGGACGGCTCTTTGATGAAAAGAGATCGCCGTTTGGCGTCAGACTTACGCCCAACCAGTGTATCCATTATGCTTTGACACGTCCGGGTGTAGTATCTGTTCTCTGCGGATACGATACAAAAGAACAGGTTGACGAAGCCATATCTTATGAAACCGCAACAGCCGAAGAAAAAGACTATGCAACTGTACTCAGCGGTGCGCCGTTACATTCCTACAGAGGCGAGTGTACATACTGCGGCCACTGTAAACCATGCGTTGCCAAACTTGATATCGCTATGATCAATCAGTATTACGACCTGGCCGCTATGCAGTCAGAAGTGCCGGAATCAGTAAAATCCCATTATATGCTGCTTGGCCATACGGCCTCTGAATGCATCGGATGCAAGCAATGTGAGCCCAGATGTCCGTTTGGCGTTCCGATCGCGGACAGAATGAAAAAGGCGGCTGAATTATTTGGGAAGTGATTTCATTTCGGCCTTCTCCTGTTATCAATCGGAAGCCTGAAGGAGACAGGGAACCGTCCCCTGTCTCCTTGACGAAATCCGGCGCGGATGATAGGATATGAACATATACGACTATATATTCATGCGGCGGAGTTCTGCCGGATCGGAAAGGCAGCCGCCGGGGAGGGAGAGATTATTTCATGCGTAAAGACAGTCTGAAAACAAGAGGAAGATCCCGGAGCTTCAGGTTTTTCTGCTTCCTGGCGTCGCTGCTGCTCCTGCTGCCCTGCGCCGCCCCGGCGGAGGGCGCCGGGGATGGCTGGAACCTCCCGGAGGGCTATCAGGCAGAGCGGGTGGTCATGCTGAGCCGCCACAATATCCGTTCCCCGCTTTCGGACGGGGACTCCATGCTGGGAAAGCTTGTGCCCCATGACTGGTTTGCCTGGACATCGCCCTCCGGGGAGCTGTCCCAGCGCGGCGCTCTGCTGGAAACCTCCACGGGCCAATTCTTCCGCAAATGGGCGGAGAAGGAGGGCCTGTTCCCGGCCAATTATCAGCCGGGCAAGGCGGCGGTCAGAATCTATGCCAACGGATACCAGCGGACCCAGGCCACAGCCCGCTTCTTTGCCACAGGCCTGCTGCCCCTGGCGGATATCCAGGTGGAATGCCATGCGCCGATGAACACGATGGATGAGGTTTTCAGCCCCCGGCTTCGCTTCTGCAGCGACCGATATCGGGAGGATGTCCTGGCCCAGATTGCGGAAACCGGAGGAGTTGCGGGAATGGAGGGTATTTTTGCGGAGCTGCAGCCCTCGGTTCAGCTGCTGATGGATGTAACCGGCATGGCGGACAGCAAGGCCTATCAGTCCGGAGAATACGGGGATCTGCTGGACAGCCGCCTGGAGTTTAGCCTGGAGGATGGCAGCTCGCCCGATGTGAAGGGCTATCTGAAGACCGCCACCTCCGTGGCGGACGCGATGATCATGCAGTTTTACGAGGAGCCGGATCCGGTGAAGGCGGCCTTTGGCCATGAACTGACGGAGGATCAGTGGCGGATGATTACCGGCATTGTCACCCGGTATGAGGAGATCCTGTTTTCCACGCCGCTGATCGCCCTCAGCACGGCGCATCCCATGCTGGAAACCATCCGGAACGAGCTGACGGCCCGGGACCGGAAGCTGACCTTCCTGTGCGGGCATGATTCCAACCTCGCCAGCGTCATCGGTGCCCTGGGGGTGGAGGATTATGACCTGCCGGAGGCGATCGAGACGCGGACCCCCGTGGGCGCGAAGCTGGTGTTCATCCGACTGATCGACGAAAACGGGGACGCCTGGTACGATGTAAGCCTGGTTTACCAGGGCATCCGCCAGATGAAGGAGATTCAGATTCTGGGCATCGACACGCCCCCGATGAAGGCTGCCCTCCGGCTGAAAGGCGTCCCGGTCAATGAATACGGACTGGTGGCGGAGAAAGACCTGCTGGATCTGCTGCAAAACCGGATCGACGCCCTGCCGCTGATGAGGGAGCAATATACCCGGGAGACCGCGG
>CACXFW010000368.1 GCA_902767065.1 uncultured Lachnospiraceae bacterium
CCTGGAACCGCTCAGATCCGTCAGATAAGCAAGCTTATCTGACTGGATCATGAGCAATTCCAGGAGGTGCTGAATAATTACCTTTTATCAGGCTTTCGCTGCTGCCTGCCGCAATGCCTGGTTTTCTGTTTCCGGAACCCCTCTCTGTTCCGGAAACAGAATTCAGAATAATAACTGTCTTCTGGACTTTCTTCCGCAGAGCCTTTATTCCAGGTACACCGCGATTGCCTCCATTGGCTGGCTGGTTGCGATGATCAGCTTCCCATCTTCCGTCCTCGCTCCGGCGCCGGTCGCGCGGTAAACGGACGTAATCTTCCGCGGGCATCCTTCCGGCAGTTCAATCACAAGCTCTTTCCGGCCGACAGCCGCAAATACATGAACCACCGCAAAGGCTTCCAAAGCCTGCTTCCCCCTGTACTCTCCTTCCCGGGTCCGGACACGTACCAGTGCCTGCCAGCCGGTCAGGTGCCGGTCGCTCTCTCCCCTGTGCTCATAGAGATAACTGTACCCGTCCTTTATGACAGGGGCAATTAGTCTGTAGAAAGCGATCCCGTCATCGATCATTTTCCACTGCTCCTGTGACAGGTTCGTCACGTCTCCCGACAGGCACATACGTCCCAGAAAGGTTGCCGCCATGGTATATACGATGCGCTGCAGGGAATCAGTCTGGCGGATCACGGCCCAGATCTGGCTCTGCGCGGGAAGAATCGACCGATGCAGGCGCAGTGCGATCACAGGGATCTGCGCCGCTTCATGCGCATCCGAGAAGGATGCCATGCTGCACAGGCTCATCATCAAAGGCTCCAGCTTGTGCCCGCCGGAGGAACAGTTTTCCAGGATAATTCCCGGAACCTCACGCCGGATCTTCCTGACGAATTCCACAGATGCTTCCCTGTCCTGGCGAAGGCCCTCTCCCGGCGACTTTGCTCCGTCGCATCCGACGCCGATCGTTTCGTTATAATCCATTTTCAGGTAGGAGAATCCATACTGCTTCAGCTGGCCAATCACACGCTCGCCAAGGTACCGGATCACTTCCGGTTTTGTCATGGCAAAGAACCGCCTGGAACCATTCGTCAGAACTCTTCCATCCTTGTGAAGAAGCATTTCCTCCTCATGATAGATCCTGGAATCCCTCCCCGCATTATCGATTTCGAACCAGATCCCGGGCTTCATTCCCGCCTCGCGGATCTCCTTCGTCAAGGCTGTGAGTCCTTCCGGAAACAGAACCGGAGACGGGATATAATCCCCCATTCCGTCTCCCCAGGACTTCCCTTCCTCCACGAACCAGCCGGCGTCCACGACGAAGTACTCAATCCCGTGTCCCTGAAGCGCCTGCAGGATCCCATGGATATTCTCATGGGACGGCAGGCCCCAGGTAGTGCAGTACTCATTAAACAGAACCGGAAGATGCGCCTCGCTCTCAGGCTGCTCTTTCAGATATTTCTTTCCGTGATACGTCAGCCTCTGGCATGCCTCGTCCAGTTCTCCGCGTACAACTGTCAGGATCGCATGGGGTGTTTCAAAGGTCTCCCCAGGTTCGATCTCTTTTCTCCAGTGTCCAAACTCCCAATCGGCCAGTCCGCCTGAAAAAGCAAGGTCATCATCCCGCCTGTAGAACTCCATCTGCCAGGAGGACTCTGTCGCCAGCTGCGCTGCCCAGACAATATGCTCCTTCGTATCCTCCACGGCTCCGAACGGGAAGTATCCCTTGACCGGCATGGATCCGATCTGGCCGTAGCGCTCGGAATTAACCGACCATTCAGACCAGGAGGGCTCGAGCTGCAGGTTCTCCGGGCTGTCTGTGACGAGCCTTCCCTCCGAGCTCCAGCGGCTCCGGATGCGGTGCAGCTTCATCTGTCCGTGACCGTCTCCCGGCGCAAATGCGGTAAACCCTCTCAGAGAAAAGGATGACAGCATGTCCAGTCCGAAGCTTTGTTCGCTCCGGTTCTCGAACATGACATAGCTCTCCAGTGAGTATTCTTCCTTTCTCCAGGTCAGGAAATGGAGATACGACAGCCCTCTTTCATCTCTCAGGCGCGTACGGATCTCGACCTGATCCTTATTCTCGATCCTCTCCTGCCCGTCATACCCCATCCGCAGAACCGTCCGGCTGTTCCTCATCGTTGTCCCGCAGGCATACCCCGCCGGCCCATCATCCTCTGTCAGCTTTGCCTGCACCAGGCTTTCCTTCTGCAGGCGCTTCTCCTCCTTCAAAAGACCGTCTTCCCCGCTCCAGGACTGTTCCTCCGCAAGAGCATCCGGATCGGACGCGTCCACATCACCAGGAAAGAGAATCAGTTCCGGGCACCCGCCCTCAGTGATCACGTAACAGGCTTTCATATCGCCCAGTTCATAAACCGATAGTACTCTTCTTTTTTCAGCCATGCCGCTCTCCTGTTCTTTTGCCAATGTATTGGTTGTTATGCGTTCCTTCCACGGCCATAGTCCCTCGAATCCACGAGGCGAAGTCTGATCAGTCCCTGGTCCTTCTGAACCGTTCTTCCATCCGCCCGCTCCTCATGCAGGAACAGAATAGACTCATAGGTTCGGACACTCCACAGATTCGCCCTGGGAGTGACCACGAAGTGTTCTGAGCAATGGGGGTGCTGAATAGTTACCGGTAAATATCAAATGGCTGCGCATATACAGCCATTTTCCTGCTGCTATAGAGTCATTGCGGAAATGAGTGCTCCTTTCCGCAATGATTCCCGCAAACCATATTCATTGCCGACGGGATGGCATCAACGGCAGCAGGATTCCGGATCAGAAATCCCTTCTGTGGATCACCGACGGATCCATCTTCCGAAGATCCGTGCATCCGGTGAAGGCCATCGCTTTTTTCAGCTCATCATTCACCTTCTTCAGATAATCCCTGACGCCTTCCGCTCCGTTTTCCCTGATTGCCGTCATTAACGGCCTGCCGATCCCGACCGCATCCGCTCCAAGGCATAGCGCCTTAAACGCATCCATTCCGCTCCGGATCTCGCAATCCACAAACACCGGAATGCGCCCGGCTATGATCTTTGTAATCTCCGGAAGGATAAACAGCGGCGGAACGGCATACGAAATCCGGTTGTTATGATGGGATACCATGATTCCGCCCGCGCCGCACGAAAGCGCGGTTTCCGCGTCCTTTCCGCTCAGGACTCCCTTTACAATTACCGGGAGCTTCGTAGAGTTCACAATATCGATCAGATCCTGCGTGGTAAGCGGCGACATCTCCAGATCATCCACGACATCAAGGGAGCCGTCCTCGCCAAAGGGATGATCGATATCCACGCCGACCGCCAGGTGTCCGAGATGCTCCGCGCGGCGGATCTTCTCCGTAATCCGGCTCCGGTCCGTGTAGGGCTTGATGATCTCGATCACTCTGGCTCCCGAAGAGGCGCATGCCTCAATCATCCTGTCGTCCTCCTCCATGCCGATCCACAGGATCGCACCTGCCATGGCCGCGCCTTTCGCATATACTTCGGTTGCGCCCGGAAACATGAAATGATCAAGGTGAGACAGAGCGGTTGTCATGACCGGAGAAGCAAAGGTCTCTGCGTACAATTGAAATGTGGTGTCCGGGATCGCTGAGTTCATGTAACGGGTTTCGATCAGCAGGGAGTCAAGATACTCCCTTGTGATAGTGTTGGAGTTGCCACTGTTGCTCATAGTAGCTCCTTTCCTCACAGAACCTGTGCTGTTCTCGCAGACACAGCTTCACAAACAAGCCTCTTGCAGTCTGCGAAGTATCCTGTTCATCCGGCATAGAACTCTGTCTTAGTCGGATTCTCCTGGATCAGAATGCTGCTCTGGCGAAAGGCTTGAATCAGCTCATCCGCCGCAGCGTGAACCTGGTCCTTGGTGGTATCACTCAGAAAAATCACCATCGTAAATTCCTGGAATACCTTGCCGTCATCACCGACCCAGCCGCCCTCAGCTTCCTGAATCGTATAACCGCCGAACCGGTCGATCAGGATCTTCTTTGCCGTCTCCATGCACTCTTCCCTGCTTCCAACCGGTTCGTTGGTATCCTTGTCATTCGTGCCGCAGTAAAGGACATACTGATAATCGAATTCTTTCCCGGAATCCGCGTCAGCAGAATCCGCATCTGTGGAATCCATACCGGTGGAATCCGCATCTGTGGAATCCGCATCTGTGGAATCCGTACCGGAAACGGTTTCAGGGGTCTGCCCGGAAGCATCTTCAGCGCCGTCTCCCCTGTCATCCGCAAGCTCTTCCAGCTGGTGGAAGGAGCCTGTCTTCACCACATCGTCGTCATAGAAGGTACGGAAGTAATCGATCAGTGCCTGAAGCGCCGGCGCTTCCCTGTTACAGTCAGCAAAGAGATCTTTCTCCTTATAAGCCTCCGTATCCGCCTCAACCGTCTCCTGAGCGGCAACCGCTCCGGTAAGCATCATGGCCAGAAGAAGCGAAAACCACAACGTAAAGTATTTTCTCATGCGTTCTACTCCCTTCCAAAAAAAAGAATACTACTGATTATCCTATGGAAATGATCCTGTCATTTCCTGCAGAAAACGGCGTAACTATTCAGCACCCCCCACTTACTCGGAACGCTTCGCGTTCCTCATTGCAGGCGGTCAGGGGTGCTGAATAGTTACAAAACGACAAAAGAAACAACTCTGGTGTCATTGAACATAGTTTATCAGATCACAGGATATTTGTAAAAGAATCTCTTACCCTCTGCGCTTCCCTCCACCGCCGCTGTTTCAGTTCACTGCCCCACCACCCGAGCCTGTGGGGCTGGCCAGGGTGTGCTGGTAACGGTAAACCATTGGTTACCGGCAGTTTTTTGATTCAATGCTTGAAGCCGGATTCCTGCAATGGTACTATTATGACAGGTCTGGATGCCTGTGAAGATGGCCTCTTACATGCAAGCATGACGCATCCATCTACGTAGGCAGACAGACTGTGAACAGTAACATGTGAATACAGATTATGGATCAAAGATTCTCAGGGAGAAACCGATGATGAGATTGAGGCATTCTATCGGGAAAAAGCATGCGCTGGCCGCTGCCGTCTTACTGGCTTTCACCGCCGTGAGCGCCCAGATTGTTCCCGCATCCTCCGGATCCGAAGAGGCTTTCACCGAAGCGGATTCTTCAGCGATACAGTCCGAAGGATCCGGAAGTCATAAGCAAACATCCACAACGGAAGCGGACACGTCTTTCGTCCCCTCTTCCCGAAGCCCTGAAGCTTCCCCTGAAGGCCTCTACCATGAAAACAAATGGAATTATGTAGAGGATTCCATGGACATCTCAGGCGGGATTCCGGAGGATGTCTTCGGCCGTCTGGCTAAGATCCGGGAGCGCGGAGTTCTCCGCGTCGTAACGGATCCGTATTTTGCCCCGCAGGAATTCATCGATCCGGATCTGTCCGGGCAGGATCAGTATGTCGGCGCGGATATGAAGCTCGCGAGGCTCATCGCAGATCGTATGGGGGTGGATCTGGAGATCATTCCGATGGATTTCACCCTTGTCCTCTCTTCCATGTCAACCGGGGAATATGATCTGGCCATCTCCGCCCTGTCCTATACCCCCGGACGCGCCTCTTCCATGGAGCTTTCCCGTGGCTACTATTATTCTCCGGTTGGATCCGGCGCCGGACTGATGATCCGGGAAGAGGATCTTGACGCGATCCGCAGCATTGACGATCTGTCCGGAAAAAACCTTGCCGTACAGCGCGGATCCCTCCAGGAACTTATGGTCGCGCAGAATGTTACCGACTACCGGAAATTCAGAAGACTTTCCTCCATGCAGGATGTCTATGAGGAAGTGATGAGCGGACGCGCGGACGCGGCCGGAGTGGATATCGAAAGCGCGAAGATGTATATTGAGAACAATCCTGATTGCGGACTTGCGATTCTGGACGGCGTGGAGTTTCTTCTGGATGACCAGTTTCAGGGAGACCGGATCGCGGGGCCGAAGGATGATCTTGAACTGATGTATTTTGTTAACGGAGTCATTAATGAAGTTCTGGACTCAGGCCAGTATCTGGAATGGTTTGAAGAAGCCTCCGATCGCGCTGCTGAGCTTGGACTGTAGAGGTGCCGATGTGAAATTGCAAAAGATTTATCAGATCTTGCTGCTGGTCCTTGTATGCATTCTTTGCAACTGTGCAGGGCGCGCTGTCACGGTCCACATCAGTCTGCCTTTATGGCTGGACTCCTTTGGGACCGTCTGCAGCGCCTTAATGCTTGGTCCTGTTTGCGGCAGCATGGTCGGCGTGACCAGCAATCTGATCTGCAGCGCACTGTTTAATACCCATTGGGTCTACCTCTTAACCAGTATCTCACTGGCAGTACTCGTTGGGCTTTTGTCGCGGTGGAAGAGGCTGGACACCTGGGGCGGCAGCTTCCTGATCGGGTTTCTCAGCGCGATTGCCGCTACCATCATCTCTGTCCCGCTCAACTATCTGTTCAACGATGGGATGACCGGAAATGTCTGGGGAGACGGCATCATTCATTTCCTGATGGGATGGAAGTGGCCTGTTCCTGTCTGTAAGGTAATCGGCGAATTCTACCTGGATTATGGGGACAAGGTGATCACCCTGGTGGCTGTCTACGCTTCGATCCGCCTGTTTCGCAGGTTTATCACGCACGCAAAGTCAGAATCAGAAGCAGAATCCGAAAGTCAGGTGCCTTCTGTCTTTGCCTTCCTGCTTCCGCTTCTTCTTTGTGCAATCGTGCCGGCGGGAAGGATCCGCGCAGCCGAGGCCTCACCCGACGCTCCCGACTACAACGACTATGTCCAGACGATCTTCAGCAGCGACAACGGGCTTCCCTGCGGTGAAGCGAATGATATCGCGGAAACCAATGACGGTATCCTCTGGATCGGCACCTACGCCGGACTCTACCGCTACAATGGCCGGGAGTTTGAATGGATGGACCGCTATGAATCCGTCCGCAACGTCAACTGCCTGTACAAGGATGACGAGGGCCGCCTGTGGATCGGCACCAACGATAACGGCCTGGCGATCGCGATCAATGAACAGATTGTAAACGTGATTGACTCAAGCGGCGGACTCCCCTCGGATTCCGTCCGTTCCATCGTGGAGAGCTCAGACGGATACTATTATATCGGAACCACGGGCAGCATGCAGATCCTGGCCCTGAACAATGGCCTGAAGAAGATCGCTTCTCTCTGGGAAATCAATTATGCGGACGATCTGGCCGCGGACAGTGAAGGGCATGTCGCAGCGGTCACCTCCGACGGAAGAATCTTCCTGCTGCAAAACGGGCAGATTCTGTGTTCGATGCAGCTGCCGGATGATGAAGAGCAGATCAACTGCTGCGGATTCGACCTGGACGGTACGCTTCTGGTCGGGATGTCCTCCGGGCGTGTCCGTGTCTTTGACGTCTCGGATGGCGATTTCAATGAGCTTTCCTCCTTCGGATGCGAAGGGCTGAACAGCCTCAATGATATCAATACGCTGAAAAACGGGGATGTCTTTCTCTCCGCGGAAAACGGGATTGCGTATCTTGACTCCGATCATGAATATCACCTCCTGAACATCAATGCCTTCAATAACTCCATTGACCGCATGCTGAGAGACTATCAGGGGAATCTCTGGTTTACTTCCTCCAGGCTTGGCCTGCTGCGCATGGCGCCTTCCCCGTTCCAGGACCTGTACAGTACCGTCGGAATCCCCGATCATGTCGTCAACTCCGTCGCAAAATGGCAGGGCGACTATTATATCGGTACCGATACAGGCCTGAATATCATAGACAGTACCCTGGAGAAGGAAATCCAGAACAGCCTGACCAGACAGCTGGAGGGAGTGCGCATCCGCTGCATCTGTGCCGACAGCCACGGGCATCTGTGGATCTGTACATACGGGCAGGGACTGATCGAGATTGACCCGTATGGAAACCAGACTCTGTACGACAGCTCCAACGGAAGCTTCGGCAACCGGGCCAGGGTGGTAACAGAGCTGTCTGACGGAACCATCGCTGCGGCCGGCGATACCGGCATGTCCTTTATCAGAAACCATGAAATCGTCCAGACGATCGGATACGCCGATGGCCTGATCAATTCCATGATCCTGACCGTCACAGAGCTTCCTGACGGCACAATCATCGCCGGCACGGACGGAGACGGCATTGCCCTTGTGAAAAACGGTGAGGTCACGCGTATGCTCACACGCTCAGACGGACTGAGTTCCGGCGTGATCCTGCGCACCGTTCCAGACGTTTCCGGTGACGGAGTCTTTATCGTAACCAGCAACGGATTATGCTACATGGATTCCTCCTTCGCGATCCGTCCGCTGGATCATTTCCCGTATTTTAATAATTACGATGTCTGGATCCGGAACGGGGAAACACTGTTTGTCACGGGCAGCTCCGGAATCTATGTGGTGGACCGCGAAGATCTTCTCTCCGGCTCCGGGAATCTGTCCTACGACCTGCTGAACAGCCGGAAGGGTCTGCACAGCTCTCTGACTGCCAATTCCTGGAACTACTATGACGAAGAGTCGGACTGTCTGTTTCTGTGCTGTGACAGCGGTGTCTTCATCGCTGACATCAGCAATTATTCCGAAGGGACCCATACCTACCGCATGAATCTCTCCACTGCCTATCTGGACGGGGAAAGCGTCCGGGTGGAAAGCGGTGCCCCGATCTTAATTGACCGCAGTGTCCGGAAGATTGAACTGTTTCCGGAAGTGATCAACTACACGATACAGGATCCGAATGTCGGATATTACCTCGAGGGCTTCGACGATGAGTGGACGTTTGTCCCTCAGAGTACGCTCGGAGGCATCACGTATACGAATGTTCCCTCCGGAGACTATGACTTCCATCTGGCAGTATTCGGAAGTGACGAATCGACCATCTACGAAGAGCGCATTTATCCCATAACCAAGCAAAACGACATCTATGATACGCCGCTGTTTCTAGCTTACATGGCCCTGGTCGCGCTTTCGGTCGTGATCCTGCTTCTCTTTTTGTGGTTCAGGCATCTGTATGCGCAGGCTCAGCTGCAGATCAGGATGGGAAATCAGACGATCATGGCCATCGCCAATACCGTTGACGCGAAGGATGAACGGACAAGCCAGCACTCGCTGCGTGTCGCGGAGTATTCCGTGCAGATCGCCAGGAAGATGGGCTATTCCAGGAAGGAATGCGAGAACCTGAGAAAGGCTGCCAGTCTGCATGATATCGGCAAGATTGCCATCCCGGACAACATCCTGAACAAGCCCAGCCGCCTGACGGATGAGGAATATGTGAAGATGAAGTCCCATACCTGGCGCGGAGCGGAGATCCTGAAGGGCTTCACCCTGATCGAGCATATCCGGGAGGGAGCTCTGTACCATCATGAACGTTATGACGGGCGCGGGTATCCGCAGGGGCTTAAGGGGGAAGAGATTCCCATGTACGGAAGGATTATCGGCGTAGCAGACGCCTTTGACGCAATGACCGCGAACCGGATCTACCGGAACCAGATGGACATCAGTTATGTCCTGAATGAGCTGAAGAAGGGACGGGGAACTCAGTTTGATCCCAACGTTGTGGATGTTTTCCTGGAGATCCTGTCGGAAGGAACGATCGATCTGAATGCGCTTTATCCAAACAGGCAGCAGCCAGACTCTGAAACACAGGAATCAGATTCCGCGAAGAAAGACACAGACAAAGCGGAGGATAAGAGTGCCGGGAGCTCAAAAGAGGGAGGTGCCGGATGAAACGAACCTATATCACCACTTTCCTTACCTGCATAGCCGTGCTGTGCCTGTTCTTCGGAATCAGCAGGACACGGAACATCAGCGGCGCCATGAGCGAGATCACTGTCGGTTTCATCTATGAAAGCGACGAGAGCGCTCCCTATTCCTACAACTTTTCCCGGGCTGCGGTTCTGCTCAAAGAAGAGCTGCGCGATTCCGTCAACATCGAAACCAGGAGCAATGTCCCGGACGACGCCATCGAAGACACGCTGCAAGAGCTTTCCCTCAAGGGCTGCAGCATCATCTTCACAAACTGTCACAGTGAGAATATTTCCACGCTCGCGGCCGAGTACCCCGGCATTCAGATCTGCCAGATCAGTGATATGGTGGTTCCTCCCACAGAGTATCCCGACAACTACCACACCTTCAACAGTGAGATCTATCAGGCCCGTTATGTCAGCGGCATCGCCGCCGGTCTGAAGCTTCAGGAACTGATCGATCAGGGGGTGATAACAAAGGAGGAAGCGGTCGTCGGATACGTTGGCGCATATCCGGCTTCTTCCGTCATTTCCGGCTATACGGCTTTTCTGGTCGGAGTAAGATCCATCGTGCCGGAAGCTGTCATGAAAGTGAGCTACACACACACATGGAGCAGCTATATGAAGGAAAAGTCCTGTGCGCAGGAGCTGATTGAAGACGGCTGCGTCGTCCTCTCCCACCACTCGGATACCATTGGCGTGGCAGTTGCCTGCGAAGAGGCGGCAGCCGAAAGGCCGGTCATTTTCATCGGCTGCAACAAGAGCTATCAGGACATCGCGCCCACTGCCACGCTCCTGAGTATCCGGACCAACTGGGTTCCGTACATGATCGATGCCGTCACGGCTGTCATGAATCACCAGACAATCGAATCCAGGGTAAAGGCAAAAGTGCATGGGAAAAATGATATGAGTGCCGGCTTTGCGGAAAACGCGCTGGACATCCTGGATCTGAACCGTGCCGCAGACAAGATGCTAAGGGTCATCGATGACTCGATCAAGAACCTGCTGGATCATCCGGAAATCGCGTATCAGGGGCCCTATACCGGAATGAACCCGGAAGAGCCTTCCGACTGGATCACCCTGGAAAAAGGCTATATCGAAAACCTGGATTCCTCCGCGCCGTCGTTCCATTATGTACTGGAAGACGTCATTCAGATCGTCCGCAAGTGAAGGCGGCAGGCTGCGGCAGACTACCTTACCTCTCTTCTGTCAAAGACCCGGACAGCGAGAAAAAGGAAGACGGCGATCGTCAGAACCGCCACCGGAAGCGCGGGAATCAGTGCGGGAGCAGTCTGATCCATCAGCTGGTCAGGCATGTATTGTTCGATTGCGATCTTCGTCTTGAAGGCCAGGGAGACAGCCGTATCGATGCTCAGATACAGCAGCGACATCAGTCCCGCCCCGAAGACAACGGACAATACCATGCCGAAGATCTTGCTGCCAAGGCCGCAGGTCACAAGAAGCAGGATTGCGCACAGTCCCTGCAGGAGCAGAAAACGCAGGCCAAGCGATCCCAGCGTTTTCAGGATCTCCTCATCCACGATCAGCCTGACAAACAGCGCGGTTCCGATCAGGTTTCCGATGATCCCCGTTGCGATAAAGACCAGATTATGAAGGATTACCGCGATATAACGGGAAATCATCGTATATCCTTTTTTCGATACCTGCCCTGCAATATTCTTGATATATCCCTGCTCGATATCCGCATAGTAGAAATAGCATACGGAAAACATAATCAGGATCGAATTCATCCCCGGAAACGGTTTCTGGAGAATGGATGAGATTGTAACGCTTTTGGGCAGAAGTTCGCCAATCTCAATGCTGTCCGGAAGGAATGTCAGAATCAGGGAAAACAGCCTGGCAAGCGGTATCCCCAGGAAGCCGAACAGAAACGCCAGTACCAGGCAGACCTTGAAGCTTCGGGCCTTGAACATTCTGTGAATATCCATGCGGATCAGATTACTCATGGTGTCCACCTCCCGTCATATTCAGATAATAATCCTCCAGTGACAAAGTACGAAGGAAGATCTCCTGAAGATCGATTCCCGCGTTCACGATCGCTCTGGCTATCCCGGCAGTCTGGTCCAGGTGTCCTTCAACGCGGATGCAGTCCTTCTCCTCCATCAGCTGCGCCTGGATGTTCATCCCTGAAAGGACTTCCAGCGCTCCCTCCGTATTCCCGGTCCGGATCTTGACATATTTCCCGCTGCGAAGGTGAAGCTGTTCCGAAGAAAACTCATCCAGAAGCTCCCCTTCATTGATCACGCCGTACCAGTCCGCGACCTTATCCAGTTCTCCCAGGATATGGCTCGAGATCAGGATGCTGATCCCCCTCTCATCTCTCATCCGCACCAGAATCTCGCGCACCTCGGCGATTCCCTGCGGATCCAGGCCGTTGATCGGCTCATCGAGGATCAAAAGCTTCGGCTGCCCCACCATGGCAAGAGCGATTCCAAGCCTCTGGCGCATACCCAGGGAAAAGGAACCGGCACTCTTCCTCCTGTCCACTCCTTCCAGGCCGACAAACTGAAGCAGCTGCGGCACCTCCATGCGCGGATCAACCCCCAGTGCGATGCACTTGATTCTCAGATTCTCCTGCGCGGAAAACTTCGGATAGATTCCCGGCGCTTCGATCAGGACGCCAACCTGCGAAAGCAGCCGTCTCCGCTTCGCCCCGGTCGTCCCGAACAGGGCGTAATCTCCTTTCGTCGGGGTGGAAAGGCCGCTGATCATCCTCATGATGGTTGTCTTTCCCGCTCCGTTCCGGCCGATCAGACCGTAGATCTGCCCCTCCGGAATATGCATATTCACGCTGTTCACGGCAATCTTGGATCCATATCGCTTCGTGAGGTCTTTCGTTTCCAATATGTAGCCCATTCATTCCTCCTCAGATGTTTCGCGGAAAATGATACATTCAAAGTCTACCACAAAATACAGAATTATTTCAGGATTCTTTTTCTTTCTTTCACTGGCTTCTTCCGGTCACTTTCGTATATACTGGTGCTGACACCAAATGATGAAATGTGAAACGTGATAAAGATCAGTATATTTCACATACAGAACGAAAGGAGCTATCAAAATGAAAAAAAACCTGTTCATGATTGGCAGTGTTCTTCTTGCCGCAGGCCTTCTGAGTGTACCGGCGTTTGCAGCAGAGACAGAAACCGAAGATCCGGTGGGTACATCGATTGATACGGAATTGACGGATGGAGTGATGACGATCCGCATCAGGTCTGACCGCGATGACGCACCTGATTTTCACTGGGAAGCCTATAAGGGCGACAAGGGAGATTCTTCCTGCGTAGAGCTGATCACGGAATCCGACACGGAAGAGGGACTGTCTTATGCCGGCAGCTTCCGCGCGACCGACGACGGAGAAGATACCATCCGGCTGGTCTACACCAACGGACACTATACCAAAGAATATCTGGACTTTGATGTTACAACAGAGGATGGAAAGATCGTAGAAACCATCGGAGGCGGACAGGCCTTTGAAACCTTTGCCTCTGACCTTGCTCCGTTCCTTCTGGGCGTCTGGCAGGAGGATGGCGGCAATCGTTTTCTTGATCTGAGCATGACGGATGACGGAGGCTTCTCAGCTGTCATTTCCGATGGCGGAGGACGGGATGGCAATACGGTCTTCTATACCATGACCGGTTACTATGACACGCTTCAGGATGCGCTGGTGTACTGGAACGGCACACAGTATACAGCCGCCATCACGGACGGGGCGGATGAGACGGAGCCGGAGGCGGATGTAACACCGGACGGAACCGGCCTGTTCGCGCTCGATGGACAGTTTGAAGAGGATGAAGATGATCTTGTCCTTACGATCTACTGGAAGGATGACTCCTTTGGCAATACAGATGTCGGCAGCTTCAGGAGAATCGAATCCTGACAGCGAAGGATGGTTGTCTGGCCCTGCCAGGGGCACTCTGTAAGATCTTTCACTCTCACCGGGTGAGCCGGAATGAAGACAGGCAGAAGGCACCACTTATTGCTGTACAGTTTCCAGGGATGGCCGACGCCGGAAGGATGAATCCTTCCGGCGCCGGCTTTATCTATGCGAAAAAGCAGATTTCCTTATCCGAACGCCTGGATCAGGCAGCTGTATCGAGGGCCTGGATCAGGCAGCTGAAACGGGCAGCTGTATCCAGGGCTGTATTCCCTCAGGCGTGATTATTTTCCCGGCACAGGCGCTCGGCCTTCGCAAATACTGACGCTACGCTCTGGGATCTGTCATACTTTGCCATCCCGCAGGAGATCGTCAGCTCCTGGCTGCTGCTGAGCTTGATCAATTCCAGAATCAGGCTGTCAATCATCGCATAATCATGCCCCTGCGCGATCACGGCAAACTCATCTCCCGAAACCCGGAAGACAGGGCTGTGCTTGAAGGTATTGCAGATCAGTCCGCAGGCGCTTAGAAGCAGCTGGTCTCCTGCCTCATATCCCTTCGTCTGGTTGACACGCTCAAGGTCGCTTACAAGACACAGTACGATGGCATACCTGACATTCTGTCCGTCTTCGATCTGCCTCGACAGAAGCTCCGACATATTCTGGTAAGCGGCTTTATTCTTGACGCCGGTAAGCTGATCCCGGTTCTCGTTGCCGTAGGCGGAGGAAAGCTTCCGTTCATAGTCCATTTCATGCTTCACCTGCGCATCGATATTGTTTACGCCGATGATCAGGACCGGCCTGTCCTGCTCCTCCACAAGCGCGGCTCTTAAGCTTACATACCGGGGCTCCCCATCCAGAAGCAGCCTGTAATTGAACGCATAGAGACCATTCTTCCGGACCTGTTCCATGACATTTTCCTTCGTTATCAGGGTCTGGAACTTGACAAGATCCTCCGGATAGATATGCCTGACGCTCTCTTTCAGGGACTGGGCGAAGAAGTCGTCTCCCTTCGCAGGCACGCCAAGTCCCGCGTAGTCACTGGAAGCCCGGTATTCGACATAGTGGTTCGACTCCGGGTTGATAATATAGATACAGATGAAGCCCTGGGTCAGCGCACTGATCCGGGAGTAGATGGTCTTCTCTGTCTGTATGCGGGACATCTCTTCCTTCTGGCGCATCTGTTCATCCGCACTTGTAACGCCCACGATAATATGGGACGGATCTCCCGGAAGCCGCACAGCCTTCATTCCGACGTATGTCGGCTTCCCGTCTCTCATAAGGCGGTAAGTCATCTTGAACTGCCCCTCGGTATCCAAAGCCTCCTTCACGTTCTGCCTGGTGAAGGCTTTCACGAAGGTCTCCTGATCCTCCTTGTAAAGGAACTTCAGCGCATCCCTCCGGCTGGCTGCAAAGAAATGATCCCCGTGCCGTTCCATGGAAAGATCTTCCAGCCTTGCATCAGGACTGTACTGGATATACTTCTCTGTTTCCAGGTCGACATAATAAAGATCCATATAATCCACGGCAAGGGCTCTGGCGACCTGTCCGTAGTTCACCCCGCTGTTTTCCCCCTCCCGGATCACCGCCAGTACCGCGACCGCGACTGCTGAAGAGGCGGTAACCGGATTGACCGCGACACGTCTGACAATCGTATGCGTAATGATATCCTCACTGACCTTCTCATCCAGAACGATACGGTTTCCTTCCCTGCTGCACTGGATCACTGCCTTCATGAACCCCTGACCCTGAGCGAAACTGACAGACGGATCCGCAGAATCGATCTCATCCGTATGATAAGGTATGCCAAGCGTACGCTCCATAAAGTCACGGTACGAACGGTTGCAACGGTTATATCTCAGCTTTGTCCCGTTCACTTCAATGATGCTCATGGGCAGCGTGTTGAAATACTGCGTCAGAGACTCATCCTTCCCATCGGAAAGAACCCCCATATCGTACAGGTTGATCCGCCCGATCGAGGCATAATACCCTGTTTCTTCCGGATTCTCATACTCCAGGCTGGTGCCCTTCTCAAACAGGGAAAGAATCCCTTCGAAGGGAAGCGGTTTTCCATAATAGTATCCCTGAATCCTTGTGCAACCGATTTCTCTCAAAAATTCCACCTGTTCCTGATGCTCCACGCCCTCACAGATGGTATCCGTGCCCAGGCCGATCGCCATTTTCATCAGCTCCGTCAGGATAATCTTACTCTCGTCCCCTTCTTCAAACCGCTCCATGAAACGCATGTCGAATTTGATCAGGTCAAAATGAATCTGCTGAAGCACGTCCAGAGAGGAATAGCCGCTGCCGAAATCATCCATCCACACCGGGAATCCAAGCTGACGGAACCTGGATACCTGTTCCTTCATGAAATCAAAGTCGCCGCCGATCACGCTTTCCGTAATCTCAATGGTGATCATGGAACGGTCAATTCCCGCTTCATCCACCCTTCGACGGATCTCTTCCACAACATCGCAGCTTTCAAAATCCATGCGGGAGAGGTTAATGGACTGCGGCACCAGATAGAAGCCCTCTTCCGTCTGCCGCTTCATTTTCTCCAGTACCCGCTCCAGTACATAGAGGTCCAGCTTATAGATCAGCCTTGATTCTTCCAGCGCCGGAATAAACTCGCCGGGGGAAAGGAATCCCATAACCGGATCGATCCAGCGGGCCAGCGCTTCCTCGTCACAGATCTTCTCATTGGATGTCCTGATAATCGGCTGGTAGTAAACCTTCACCCATCCCTCGGCCAGCGCCTGATCCAGGTTATGGATAATGTAGCGGTACACTTCTCCATTTCTCAGCATGGCCTCGTCAAAATAGGTTATGCTGGAGGCAAGCTCTCCCTTTTTCTGGTCACCGGCAAACTTGGCACGGTCGCAGGCAATACTTACGTCCACCTCCTCGAGCCTGTTCGGATAGACGCCTACCCGGACAGGCAGCCGCTGTCCGTCCTTGGCAGTCTCGCACGCATCAAGCACAGCCCTAAGCTCTTTCTCCACCTGGCTCTCGTCCGTCACGGCAGCAAAATGGTCCCCGTTAAAGCGGCAGATCCTGTGGGCGCCAAACTGCCGGCGCAGAATCTCCGCAAAGTGAATAATCAGGCTGTCCCCCTTATCAAAACCATACTGCCGGTTATAGTGCCTGAGCCCTACAATGTCAAAATACAGCATGACAGGCTGCTGGCCCTGCGCAAGCATACTGCTTCTCAGCTCCCGGGCGAGAGTGAAAAACCGCCGCATATTCGGCAGATTAGTCAGTTTGTCGTGATAGAGCTGGTGATTCAGGTCATCGATATAAGACCTGATCTGATCGCGCATCGTCTTGAACGCACTGGTCAGGGTACCGATCTCATTGTTGCCCTGATAGCTCAGATCCACGTCATAGTCCGCATCGGCAAGCCGCCGGGACGCAGCGGTAAGCTGCTTCAAGGGCGCAGTGATGACCCGCATGAGCCAAAGAGCCAGAATGACATAGAGAATGATTACGATGATCGTAATCATCAGAATTGCGTGGATCAGACGAAGCCACGGAGCGTTGATCTCAGCCGCGGGCGCGATGCAGACCAGCTTCATGCCGTTGGAGAGGGTGGAAAATGACATCTGCCGGTCTTCTTTTCCCGCTTTATAACGGATCAGCTCCTCACCGCTTTTTTCCTTCCGGAGCATATCCGTATGTACGCTCAGTCCCAGCTCGTCCAGACTGCTGCCAATGGCGAGGTCGGGATGATAGATCACCCGTCCTTGTGCATCCAGCAGGCAGACATAGCCCGAATCATATACCGTGATATCCCTGACCTGCTCCACCAGGGTTTCGCAGGGGATATCCATACCCATCACGCCGATGAGCATCCCGGCTTTATAGACCGGAACGAAATAGGAGCAGATCCAGATCCCCTGCTGCTCCGTAGACAGATAAGGTCCGAACCAGGCCGGGCAGCCCTTCCTGGCCGCCGCTTCGTACCAGGTTGTATGCAGCGCCTCCGAAGAGGGAAGATGACGGGCGTCCAGGGGCGGCTGCTCGATAAAGCCGGTTTTTCCGATCTTCATATAGAAAAAACCATGCTCATTCCGGCTGATCTCCGGACTGATGCAATAGTAATAAGCTGTCACTCCCTGCGTATAGTCTGCGACGCCGGAATAAAACTCCTGAATCCTGCTGCAGTAGTCATCAAGATAGGTATCCAGCATTTCTCTCTGCCTGGCCGTCTGTACGTGATCCTCCGACCCGATCCTGACCGCGCCGCACTCCACTAAAAGGACACTGTCCAGGTCCTCAACGGCAATGTTTGCAGCAATTTCAACAGACTGTTCAATGCTCTCGAAGTACTTTTCCAGAGACTTCCGGGTGTCCGCATCAATCAGGTTCATCATCCCTACGGAATTCTGGTCGGTCTCGTTCCTGATAATCAGATAGCTTGCCGCGAAGACAGCCAGGATGCTCGTAAGGATCGCCACGATGGTGATTGCTGTGATTTTTACGCGGATCGAATGCATCTGCTTCCCCCTCTCATCGCCCGTCCGGTCTGAAGAGTGTCTGAATCCTGCCGGCTGTCTGAAGAGCATCAGGATCTCTGAGTTCCTCCGGCAATCTGAAGCGCCTGAATCCTGCCGGCTGTCTGAAGAGCATCAGGATCTCTGAGTTCCTCCGGCGTAACGGTCATTCTTCGGCAGTAATGGACATTTCCCGATACATGTTTTTCACCGATCCGTTCCAGGAAGCCTGAATCCCCTCAAGTCTTTCGGATGTGACATAATAACGCAGTCTGGAATACAGGGGAATCCATGCCGCGTCTTCCTGAACGATGATCCGCTCCAGGTCCTGGTATTCCCGGATTCTCTCGTCGGGATCAACGATGGTCCTTGCCAGCCGCACCCGTTCCATGATATCCTCCCTGGAATAACACAGGCTCCGGAAGACGGTATTCTCCCTGTCCCCGTAGAATGTATAGAGAAAATTGTCCGGGTCGTTATAGTCCGCTGTCCACAGGGCTGTATAGCAGGCAAGCCTTCCGTTTTTCCGAAGGCGCATGAATTCACTTTCCCTTGTCACGTCAATCTTCGCCCGGATCCCGATCTTTCCCCACATGGAAGCAGCCAGCCGGAGAACATCCAGCTCCCATCTGGTCGAGGAAGAATTGACACTCACCGTCAGGTCGAAGCCATCCGGATATCCGGCTTCCTCCAGAAGGCGCTGCGCAGTCTCCGGATCATAGGGAATCCCGGGGAGCGACGGGTTAAACCCATAAAGGCCATGGGGATAGATCCCGTTCTCAACCGTGCCCCTTCCCCCATAGACCGCCGCAAGAAGCAAGGCCCGGTCCAGAGAAAGCTGCATCGCCTTCCTTACCCGGACATCATTCAGCGGTTCAATGGTTTCATTCAGGGCAATATAGGTGATGCCGATTCTCTGACAATGAAACAGCCTGTCCTGATAAAGATCCCCGTGAAGGAAGAATTCCGCCGCATTCCCCACCTCGTCAAGATCCAGAACATCGATCTCACCGTTTTCAAACATCCTGCGGATCTCCCGGGAATCCGTAATAAAACGCAGATCAAGGCCTTCACACCGGGGGGCTTTCTGCCAGCAGTCCTGGTTCGCGGTCAGCAGCATCCTCTCCTCCGGAATCCATTTCCAGAGGATAAACGACCCCGTTCCGATCGTCCACTCGGGAGTTTTCCCGAAGCGGTCACCGGCCTGCCTCGTGGTTTCCTCATCCAGAATGGACGCACCGGGCATGGACAGGCAGGCAAGGAACGCCTCAAAGGGTTGTTCCAGCGTAATGGAAAAATCAAGGTCGCCAAGGACCTTCAGTCCCTCCAGGTCCTCTGCCTTCCCGCTTTCCAGCGCCTGCGCGCCTACAATCTGATCAGCGATATCACGATTGCAGGACTCCGGATGGGTGAGAAGACGAACGAAGGTATACTTTACATCCGACGCAGTCAGCGGTGAACCGTTGCTGAACGTCACGTTTTCGCGCAGATGGAAGGTATAGGTCCTCCCGTCTTCAGAAACCTCCCAGGAACTGGCCAGGGATGGCTGAATCTCCATCAGGCCGTTCGCATCATTTCCCGTCTCTACAAGGCGGTTAAACACATTCTGGGCAACGGTATAGTAAATGGACGTGCACTGAAAGTCCACCGTGTCCGGCTCATCTTCGATCGCAACGAGGAAACGGGAAGTATCTGTCTGCGATGACGCATCCTCATGCGGATCGCTTTTTTCCTGCGCCTTAGCGGCACATACACTCCCGCAGAAGACGATCATCAAAAGGAGCAAAAAACACAGAGCCGCTTTCCTCTGAACGAGATGGTTCATAGGGATCCTCCTTCATCCCGGGGCTTCCAAAGATCGGGGAATTCCTCCTCCACGCGTCTTCCGGAATACTCATTGATAGAATCTGTCAGGTTCTGATACCGCTCCATGAAGCTCTCCGCTTCCGGCGTAAGCACAGACGAGCCTCCTGTGACACCGCCCTGCTGCCGCTTCACCAGCCGGCAGCCCAGAACGCCTTCCGCCCGCTTCAGGATATTCCGGCCTTTGGAATAGGAAAGATCCATCGCTGCGCAGGCATTCTTCACGGACCCATGTTCCCGGATTCCGGCCAGAAGGTACTGCACACCGGGGCCGTAAAACTTCTCCCCCTCTTCTGTCAGGAATACAACGCGTATCTTGGTTTTCATATCTTACTCCGTTATCGCAATCTTCCAGGCCTGATCCTGTCAGAGTGCTCCTGAATCATCCTCATCCCGCACAGAAGGATCCATGCTCCTGACGCATCCCCATCCCGCACAGAAGGATCCATGCTCCTGGCACATCCCTGACGCATTCCCATCCCCGCTTAGAAGGATCCATGCCCCTGACACATCCCTGGCGCATTCCCATCCCCGTACAGAAGGATGCACCACCCTTATCCTTCACCGGCTGCAGGAATGCATCCATTACAGACACGATAGCCCTCCAGAATCAGATCTGTACTCTTTGCCTTCACGTCTTTCCGATTCTTCTTCGGAATTGATTTTACATACCTGCACTCCGGCGTATGGAAAATCATTGTTTTTGTATTCAGAACAAATTGTCTTACAGCTGATGCTCTCTTTTTTATCCCCACTGCCCAGGAGAATGACGGGGACAGGTTCCAGGTTATCTCTTTTCCGTCGGATACGGAAACGATTGTACCCTGCTCGTCCGTACGGAAAACCTTGATTCCCTTCTTCCGGAACAGATTCAGCACACGCGCATGCGGATAGCCAAAAATATTACCCGCTCCGCAGCTGATCACGGAATACTCCGGAGATACTGCGTCCAGAAATGCCTCCACTGATCCCGATGCGCTTGCGTGATGTGCAGCCTTATAAACATCAGCCGATAAAGAATATCCTGTTTTCATCATGTCCAGTTCCGCTTCTTTTCCGGCATCTCCTACCAGCAGATAACGGTTCTCCCCATGATCAAGCCGGATGCAGATAGAACAATCATTAATACTGTCTTCATAGGTGCTGCTGTTCTTATACAGTTTCCCCGTTGAAACAATCTGGAAAAAGGCCTGGCCAAGCGCATAGGTCTGGCCGGGCACCGGAGAGGTAATCTGAAGGTTTCTGTCCTTCGCCGCCTGGATCACGTTCTCATAGATGGGGGTCGCCACAGACACTGACGGCATGAAAAACGTATCAATATCATAATTTGTAATGATACCCGGCATGCCGCCAATATGATCCGTATGCGGATGGGTCGCAATGACGTACCTGAGTTTTGTCACTCCTTTCAGATCCAGATAGCCTTGAACCGCTTCAACATTCACCGGGTTACAGGCGTCAACCAGCATGGCCTCCCCATCACAAAGGATCAGGGTGGCATCTCCCTGTCCGACATCGATGAAATGCACTTCCATCTGTGAGGATGCAGGTATGTCGTCTTCCGGAATATGCTTTTTCTCCCATTTGGCGTAAAGCCTGGCTTTCCTCCGCGACCTTTTGACAGTGATCATCCTCCCGGGCTGGTACGTTACGCCGCTGCCGTCTTTTTTTGTGTTCCATCCCCTGAATAGATACCTGTCCCTGTAAGGGCGCTGCATTGACAAACGGAATACTTCTTTCTTCTTCCCGGAGACCTTCACCTGCCTGTCCGGCGCAGCGGCTCCGCCATTCGCATAATACTCCACTGTATATGTCAGCTTTCCCTCCGCTGCATGCACCAAAGCTGCGCGCAGCATCAGCAAAGCAAAGGTCAGCAGAATTAAGAATTGTATCTCCCTTTGCCGTTTTTTCAGCATTGACATGAATACACCTTACTGTGTGCTTTCAGTATTGACATGCATACATCTTACTGTGTGTTTTCAGTATTGACATACATACATCTTACTGTGTGTTTTCAGTATTGACATGCATACATCTTACTGTGTGTTTTCAGTATTGACATACATACATCTTACCGTGTTTTCACTCACGCTTTCATGATCTTTGATCAGTCCCTGCGATCCGCGTCATCGATCTCTTTCAGTCTCATCATACCTTATGCCGGAAATGGAATCAAGGCAGCAATACCGTACGCCTTTTCGCCTCTCTTTGGTCGTTACAGGTCACAGTCCCGCCGCCCTTCGTATCCTGGCAGTCATGTCTATTCTTCCGGGTTCTCTTCCAGCCATCTGATGATCTCAAGGCTTTCATACAATGGCTTGCCATCAATAAACAGACAGGGAACCTGGCGTTTTCCTCCCACGCGGACCAGTTCCTCCGCAGCATCCGCCTCCTCAACAATGTCCCTGTATATGACATCTTTCCTTCCGGCAGATGAAATGAATCCCATTACCTTCCGGCAGTATGGACAGGTTTCTTTTTTATACAGTACCAGTGATCTCATTGTCTTCTCTTCCTCCTTCTCAAAGCTTACTTTTCTTCCGATCCGACTTTCCAGTCATTGTCATCGTGATCTCTCATCTGCTTCGTCATGCCTCTCTCATTCTTCAGCATCTTCTTCAGCGTCACAAGGTCCTCGTAGTATTCTGCTGCCCGGAAGGCGTTGTTGAAATGCATCCTTATTCTACATGGTAGCACATTTTCATCCGGTTTTCTGGTTGAAATAAATCCAGCGCAGCAAACGACAAAAGAAAAACACTTTTGTCGTTTGCTATAGTATCTACAAGGGTTTCGGGCTTTTTTACTGTCAAAGTCCGGGTTATACCCCGATCAGGCAGTGGTGTGGCTTCGTCTTGTCGTCCTTTTCGTAGGTGATGGCCACGAGCACCGGCTCATCGCCCAGGCCCTCCACCGAGGAGGCGTAGTTCCGGGAGCGGATCTGCTCCATGGCCTCCTCCGGCGTGCCCCCCGCCTTCAGCTCGATGATCAGGGCCGGGGAAGGATCGTACTTTTTCGGGATATAGGCCATGTCCACATAGCCGGTGCCGGAGGGCAGCTCCTCCAGCTTGATGTAATGGTCGCGGTAGGTAAAGAAGGCCAGCTTGAGGATGGCCCGGAGCGCCTGCTCGTCGTTGTACCAGCGGGGAGCACTCTCCTTCATATGCACCTTCTGCACATTGGCGGCCACAGCCCCGGCATTGCCCGCAAGAATATCGGCCAGAAGCTGCTCGCTTTCCTTTAAGCGCAGCATGGTCTCCCGGTGGGTGACCCGGTGGATCATCCCGGCGAATTCCGTCATGATCTCATAGTTCGGAATGCGCCCCATTCCCTTTTCGCTGTCATAGCTGATATAACCGAAGTGGGTCAAAAGCGTCAGCACATCGTCCGCGGATCCGAAGGAGGTCAGGTCATTTTTGAAAGAGGTCGTCTGATAGGGGATCTCAAAACCTGCCGTCAGCCTCTCCGCCGCTTCCCCTAAGCCGTCAAAATCCAGATTGATATAGTCCAGCGCGCCATAGACCGCCGAGCTCTGCTCCCAGTAGGAATCAAACTCCTTAAGCTCTGCCGCGTGCACGACGGAACTGGGATTATAGACGGAAAAGGGCTTTCCATCCTGAGTGCGCAGCGTATACCCATCGTACCATTCCTTCATTTTCTCAAAGGACACATTTTTCCCGGCACAGATCTTCTGTACATCCTCCTCTAAAAATCCGGTAAACGGGGCAAAGCCCTTGGGTTTTAAGATCGAGTATTCCCAAAACTCTGAAATTGCAGACTGTGTCCCATCCTTTTTGATCGGCAGGATGCCGGTCATGTAGACCGCCGCAAAAACCCTTTTCGTGATATCGCTCTTGAAAAGCGAGCGGAGGAATTCCAGATAGTCCTTTCGCGTTTTTTCCGTACCCTCAGGATCACGGATCGGCGAGTCCCACTCGTCGATGATGACAATGAATTTCCTGCCGGTTTTGTTGACTATTGCCAAAAGGGCATCCTTTACTTTCGATCCTTCTCTGATAGAATCAAACTGTCCCTCAATATCCCACAGGATCCGTTCGCAGATAAATGCCGGCAGGCCCGCAAGGTCCGTGTCTGACATAAACCCGGTGATATCCAGATAAAGCACATTATACTGATTCAGGTGCTTCTCATAGTCGGGATCCTTCGCGATCTCCAGACCGTCGAAGAGCTCGTGGGAATCCGCGCTGCAGTCGTAATAGGCCTGCAGCATGTTCGCCGCGTAGGTTTTCCCGAAGCGCCTGGGGCGGCTCACGCAGGTAAGTCTGTTTTTCATTCCTATCGTGCTGTTGATCACGGAGATCAGGCCGGTCTTATCAAGATAATCGTCCTGCAGGATCTCCCGGAAATTTTCATTCCCCGGATTGACATAATAACCCATAGCGCACCTCCCGAAGCATTCTTCGTTTCGATTATAACGAAATAGAGGGTGGCTCGCCACCCTCTTTTCTTCTCGCGCAGATTTACCCGGGGGAACGCGTCGTTCAACTCCTCCCGGATCTCGTATGTGAGTTCCTTCAG
>CACXFW010000369.1 GCA_902767065.1 uncultured Lachnospiraceae bacterium
TATAGAGGAGAGCCTTCTGAAAGGGCAGAGCGCCGGGAAGAGCCTTCTGAGGATTCAGCGCCCGGAGGATGGGTTTCTCACGCTCCCGACCGATACGCTGGTCAGGCAGATCATCGAGGACAGGCTTCGCGGAGAAGACGTGGGAGCACTCTCTTACCGGTTCCACCGCATTCTTGCGGATCTGATCGCGCAGGCACTGATCGATCAGTCCCGGAAAACCGGAATCACAAGAGCGGTCCTGACCGGAGGCGTCTATCAGAATACGCTGCTTCTTAATCTGACGAGAAGATCTCTTGAGGCAGGCGGCATGACAGTTTATACCCACCATCTGATTCCGCCGAACGACGGAGGAATCAGCCTGGGACAGGCTCTTGCCGCGCAGGAAATCATCACAAGAGGCCTGCCTTCGGCAGCCCTGGTGTAACACTTTCCAATTGCTTAGACATTTTACGCTGAACGAAAAGCCGCTGACAAGGCGGACGAATGAGTCGATGCGGTGGCATCGTCGATTGAGGACAATGAATATCGTTCGCGAGTATAAACAGATGGAGGATACGAATATGTGTGTAGGATTATCAGCAAGAGTCGTCAGAGTGAGTGAGGGATCCGCGCTTGTGGACGCATCCGGCGCCCGCAGAGAAGTGTCTGCGCAGCTTGTCGCGGATCTGGAACCCGGGGACTATGTCATGGTTCATGCGGGAGCCGCGATCGCCAAAATCACGGAGGACGATACGAAGCAGGCGGACGATCTGATGGAGGAGTTTCTGGCATGACCGACTCTGGAAAGGAAAACAAAAAGAGCGCAGTGGAAAAAGCGGTGGAGATTCTTTCCACCTATGACGGGCCTAAGATCCGGATCATGGAGGTGTGCGGAACCCATACGCATGAGATCTTCCGTCAGGGAATCCGGAGCCTGCTTCCTGAAAACATCAGCCTGATCTCGGGACCGGGATGTCCCGTCTGCGTGACCCCGGTTTCCTTTATCGATGAGGCCGTGATGCTTGCGCTGGACAAAGGCTGCACCATCCTGACCTTCGGTGATCTCGTCCGTGTACCGGGTTCTGAGAAAAGCCTTCAGACGGCCCGGGGTGAAGGGGCTATCGTTAAGGTAGTCTATTCCCCGGCGGACGCACAGGTGTACGCGCTGGAGCACCCTGATGAGGAAACGGTGTTTCTGTCCGTCGGTTTTGAGACGACAACTCCCTCCTCCTGCATCGCCCTGGAACAGGCCATCGCCCACGGACTGAAGAACTTCAGCCTCCTGTGCGCGAACAAAACCATGCCTGCTGCCTACAGGGCCATGATGGATACGACGGATGTCTATCTCTACCCCGGACATGTGTGCGCGATTCAGGGCCTTTCTGAGTGCAGGCAGATGCTGGAGCTTGGAATGAGCGGAGTCGTTGCCGGCTTTACGGCGCCGGAGCTTCTGACCGCCCTGGCGGTCGCCGTACGAAAGACTGAGGAGGGCAGGCCATTTCTCGTAAACTGTTATCCGAGAGTTGTCACAGAAGAGGGAAGCCCGGAAGCCAGAGCCCTTGTTCACAGATATATGCAGCCCTGCGATTCCAGGTGGCGCGGAATCGGCGTGCTTAAGAACTCCGGCCTTACGCTTCGTCCGGAATACGCGGATTATGACGCCAGGAAGAAATACAATCTGCCCGGGATCGAAGGGAAAGAAGCGAAGCTCTGCCGCTGCGGGCAGGTCCTGCAGGGGGCCATCACGCCGAAGGACTGTCCTTTGTTTGGAAAGGTCTGCACGCCGGAGCATCCGGTGGGCGCCTGCATGGTTTCCTCTGAGGGGGCATGCTCCGCATTTTACCTTTACCGGAAATGAATAACAGCCATCACTATGATTGTAAAGGTCACACCCCGGCCAGTCTCCTGCTTAAGACACAGGGATCCTTCGTTTCGACCCACAAAAGTCTCCACTCAGGATCCCTGTGTCCGCCTTGGGACTGGCCAGAGTGTGGCGCTGTGGTCATCACTATAACATGACCTGCCTGTACGGATGCGGCGGAAAGCTGTGATTTTGCGCGATTTATCGCAATGCAGCCACAATCCCGCAATCAGCCGTACGGGCGGGAAAAGACAGGGGGAAACAGGCATGGACCTTAGAGGAAAGACGGTGACTATCGCGCATGGCGCGGGAGGGAAACAGACGGCAGAGCTGATCGCCCAGGTGTTCAAGGCACATTTTTCCAATCCGTATTTTACGGCGGATGACGCGGCAGTGCTTCCTGCGCCGGAGGGCAGAATTGCCATGACGACCGATGGGTTTATCGTGTCGCCGCGCTTTTTCCGCGGAGGAAATATCGGGAAGCTTTCCATCTGCGGTACGGTGAATGATCTTTCCTGCATGGGAGCGGAACCTTTGTATCTGACCTGCGCATTTGTCATCGAAGAAGGGTTCCCTTTCGAACAGCTCGAGAAGATCGTCAGTTCCATGGAAATGACCGCGAAGGAGGCCGGCGTCAGGATCGTTGCCGGAGATACGAAGGTCGCCGGAAAGGGACAGGTGGACGGTGTTTTCATCACGACTACGGGGGTCGGAAGAATCATGGACAATGTCCAGACCTCCGGCAGCTTCGCCCGCCCGGGAGACAGTGTTCTGGTGACAGGAGATATCGGACGGCACGGCTGCTGCATCCTTCTGGAGCGGGACGAGTACGGGATCGAGGCTGAAGTGAGCAGTGACTGTGCCCCTCTGTGGAACAGCGTGAAAGCGGTTCTGGGAAAGGTGCCTGAAGTCCATGTGATCCGGGATGCCACCAGAGGCGGCGTGGGAACGGTGCTCTATGAGATCGCCCAGGAGAGCGATACCGGCGTCCTGCTGGAGAGGGAGTTCATTCCGGTTGATCCGGCCGTTCGCGGGGTGACAGATATGCTGGGACTGGATCCCATGTATCTTGCCTGCGAAGGAACCCTTGTCATGGTGGTTGCGCAGGAAAAAACACAGGAGGTACTCCGGATCCTTCAGACGCAGAAGTACACACACAATTGTGCTGTGATCGGACACATCACCGAATCGGAAAAGGGACGTGTCGTGATGCGCACCGCGATCGGAACGCAGACGTATCTTCCGCAGCCTGGCAATGAGCTGCTGCCGCGGATCTGCTGAAAGGAGGAGGGGGAAATGATAAGGAGAGTAGCGCTTGTGTCCATCATCGTTTCAGATACTTCTCAGACCGCGAAGCTGAATGAGTATCTTCACGAGGCATCGGATTATATTATCGGCAGGATGGGAATTCCCTACAGGCAAAGGAAGATCAGTATTATCAGCGTGGCTCTCGATGCGCCGCAGGATCTGATTTCCGCATTGTCCGGAAAGATCGGAAAGCTGGAGGGAGTCTCCAGCAGGACTACATACTCGGATGTGATTACGGAAGAATAGCAGCGCATTGAAGAGCCCGATGTGTGATAAGCAACAGTCGCTGAACCTGAGACTTGGCGATGCAGATGATCTCGCCGCCTGGCGGCAAAACGGAGTGAAAAATGCTGAAAAGGATTACAGATTCTGAAGACAGGCTTTTCTGGCGGATCAGGATCAAAGACGCCGCGTTCCCGGCGCCGTTTCCACGCTCTCTGGAATACAACGCTCCGGCGCATGGTACCTGGAATATCGTGCATATCGGGATGGCGGTTCCCCAGTCTCACAGCATCTATGTGTGTGCGGATAACTGCCTCAGGGGCGTTGTCATGACCGCGGCGGAAATGGGGTGTCTTGACCGGTTCTCCAGCGTTACGATCACGGAGCGGGATCTTCAGACCGACAATCTGGAAACCATCACCATCGAGGGAGTATCGGACGTCATTGCTCAGCTTCCCCAGAAGCCGCCTGTCGTCTTCCTGTTTCTGGTGTGCCTTCATATTTTTGCCGGGTGCGATGAGGATTACGTTTTCCGTACGCTCACCAGACGGTGGCCGGGGATCCGGTTTGTAAAAGCCTACATGGACTGTGTCCGCCAGAAGGAAGGCCCGACGCCGGATATGAAGCTTCGCATGGCGGAATACGGAATCATTGATCCGCTCCCTTTAAACAGGAAAAGAGTCAATATTCTCGGAAGCGATGTCCGGTTTTTGCCGGACGGGGAGCTGGTCGGCCTGCTGACAAAGCACGGGTTTTGTGTGAAGCAGCTGCCGGACCTGGACACGTATCAGTCATTCCTCGCGCTTGGGGATGCAGCGGTAAACATTTGTCCCTATCCGAATGGAGATGCAGCCATCCGGGCGCTGAGTGAACGGATGGGCGCCCGCTATCTGTACCTCTCCGCCGCTGTGTCATATGAACAGATCCGCTCTCAGATTCATGCCCTTGCAAAAACCTGCGGATTCGAACCTCCTTCGGAGAAATGGTTTGCGGAAAAAGAGCGCCGGTGCGAAGAAGCGCTTGCGCAGCTTGGAAATACCCTGGGCAGCTTTTGTGTTGCAATTGACTATACGGCCCATTCACGGCCGCTTGGAATCGCGAGGCTTCTGCTGCTTCATGGAATCCGCGTCCGCTGTGTTTTCCTGGACCAGATCCTGGAGGAAGAAAAAGAGGCTTATGAATGGCTCAGGGTCCATTTCCCTGACCTTGAACTGATCTCCACGATTCTTCCGGCGATGGCAGGATACGGGCGCGGAGAGAGCGTCACCGCGGATACGGACAGGATCGTCGCTTTCGGGCAGAAGGCAGCCTGGTACTGCCAGAGTCCTCATTTCGTCAACCTGATCGAAGGCGGCGGCCTTTGGGGGTATCAGGGGATTCTTCAGCTGTGCTCTCTCCTGGAGGAGGCATCGGCCAGAGAGCTTGATTACCGGCAGCAGATTCCCAGGAAGGGGATCGGCTGGCCGAGCCTTTGCGCGATACCCTGATAGATGGTTCTGTCTTGCATAGTCCGGAAAGGGATTGAGGATGACAAGGGAAACATGGAAAACGCAGACCTGGTGGAGTATTCCCGTATACACAGGGGATGTATCTGGCGTATGCTCCGCGTTGTATGAGCTTGGCGGGATGGTCGTGATGCATGATCCTTCCGGCTGTAATTCCACCTACAACACGCATGATGAGATCAGGTGGTCGCACTCTGAGAGCCTGATTTTCCTGTCAGGTCTGACACAGATGGATGCGATCACGGGAAATGACAGGCGGCTGATCGATGACATTGTATCTGCCGCGAATCAGTTTCATCCGCAGTTTATCGCCATCGCCGGCTCACCGGTTCCATGGCTGATCGGAACGGATTTTGCCGCGGTCTGCGCCAGGGTGACGCTGGAAACCGGAATCCCTGCCTTCCATGTCGAAACAAACGCGATGCATGATTATACCAGGGGGGCGGGGCAGGCATTCCTGAAGCTGGCTAAGATGCTGTTTGAAATCTGCACCATGGCTTCGGGAGGGAAGTCCGGGAGGAATGCTGAGAAGCCCTTCGGAGGGATTCCCGGGAATCTTTCCGGGAAGGTCCGTGTGAATGTCCTTGGAATGACGCCGCTTGACTTTACGAACCCGGGTGAGACCGGCAATCTCAAAAAAGCGCTCGGGGACAGGGGTTTTGAGGTGGTCAGCGTCTGGGCAATGGGAGATCCGGAGAATCCGCTGCCCGGCATCAGGAAGTCCCTGCAATCGGATGTGAACCTGGTTGTCTCTTCCTGCGGAATCGATACGGCCAGATGGATGGAGGAAACCTTCGGGATTCCCTATGTCGTCGGGATTCCCTGCGGGGCCTTTGCGGATGTCCTCTTCGCTTCCCTGTCTGAGAGCGCGCGGGACGGGAAGAGCAGAATTCCGTACCTGGATGATCCAGGACCTGCTCCGGGCCAAAGGGACAAAAGTATCTCCGGCAAGGAGGCTGCCATGGCACAAAGCGCCTTCGCCGGAAGATGCGTTGCCGGGGAGACTGTCATGGCGGGAAGCCTTGCTGCAAACCTGCGGTACCAGGACGGGAAAGCCTGCGACATGGTGCCTCTTACTGAAACCGTAAGAGGACTGATTCCGGCAGGTGCCATCTGTCCGAAGGGGGAGAGGCAGATCCGGCAGGTTCTTGGTGCTTATGAAGAGGTGATTGGGGATCCGATGCTCAGGCAGGCTGTAAGGTGCGGCTGCAGGTTTGAGGAGCTGCCGCATTTTGCCCTGTCCGGAAGAGTGTTTCTTGACAGGATCCGTCCTCTGATCTGAAGATCCCAAACGAAAGGGTGGAATGCTATGAGTATGAATGATGCACCTTCCAGCGTGCGGCTTCACATTGGCTTTTTCGGCTGCCGCAATGCGGGAAAGTCCAGCCTTGTCAATGCGCTGACATCCCAGCAGATGTCCGTAGTGTCTGATGTGCCCGGGACGACGACCGATCCGGTCTCAAAGTCCATGGAGATTCTTCCTGCCGGTCCCGTTGTGATCATTGACACACCGGGATTTGACGATGAAGGAGGGCTCGGGGCGCTGAGGGTCAGACGCACCAGGCAGATCCTGAAAAGGACAGACCTCGCGGTTCTGGTTGTCGACGGGACGAAAGGATTGTCCACGGCGGATGAGGAGCTCATCAGGCTGTTTCAGGAACAGGAGACAGACTGTATTCTTGCGTGGAACAAGTCCGACCTCATCGCTTTGTCTTCTGACCCGGGCAGCGCTCTGATTCCTGGTTCTGCCGCAGCCTCCATCCGTTCTGTCCGTGTCAGTGCCCTGACCGGGGAAAACATGGATCTTCTGCGTGAAATGATCGCTCAGGCAGCCGGAAAGAGATCCCGGATGTCTGAAAGGCCCCTGGTTGGGGATCTGATTTCACCGCTCGATCTTGTGATTCTGGTGATTCCCATCGATGAATCCGCCCCGAAGGGAAGGCTGATCCTTCCCCAGCAGCAGGTTCTGAGGGATCTTCTGGATCACGGCGCACAGGCACTGTGCGTCAGGGAGAAGGAACTTTTCAGTGTCATTTCCGGCCTGAAGACTAAGCCCGCACTCGTCATTACGGACAGTCAGGCCTTCGGCCATGTGGCAAAGACGGTTCCGGAAGAGATCCCGATGACTTCCTTCTCCATCCTGATGGCCAGGTACAAGGGAGCTTTGCAGATGCAGCTGAAGGGTCTTTCCGCAATCCAAAGCATTCAGGATGGAGACCGGATCCTGATCGCGGAGGGCTGTACGCATCACAGGCAATGCGGAGATATCGGAACGGTGAAGCTTCCCGCATGGATCCGTTCCTATACCGGGAAAGAGCCGGTATTTGAAACCTCCTCCGGACTGACATTCCCGGAGGACCTGGACCGGTACAAGGTGATCATCCACTGTGGATCCTGCATGCTGAATGAGAAAGAAGTTGCCTCGCGCAACCGGCATGCAGCTTCCATGGGCATCCCGATCACGAACTACGGAATGGTCATTGCGCTGGTGCACGGAATCCTGGACCGGGCGCTCAGGATAATCCCGGAAGCAAAGCTGCAATGATCCGTCAGGAGCAGTCTCACAGAAACTCCACGGTAATAATACAGGCAGGGCAGAGCATGAACATTCTGGAATCGAACCTGGAAAGAATCCGGGTGTTGAGGGAGACGAAGACGCTCGGAGAGGAAGATCTTCGGATCCTGCTTGAGACCATAACACAGGAAGAGGAAGAGGAGCTTTACACTCAGGCGAGGCAGGTCTGTGAGGAGCACTATGGGAAGGCTGTCTTTCTGAGAGGATTGATCGAGTTCAGCAGCTTCTGTAAGAATGACTGCTATTACTGCGGCCTTCGCCGGTCCAACACAAACGCAGAAAGATACCGTCTGAGTGAGGAAGAGATCCTGTCCTGTGCCCGTCAGGGCTATGAACTGGGGTTTCGCACGATTGTGCTTCAGAGCGGGGAGGATCTGTTCTATACGGATGACCGGATCTGCGGGATCGTATCCGGGATCAAACGCCTTAATCCGGATCTGGCGGTAACGCTGTCGATCGGGGAGAAGAGCAGGGAAAGCTATCAGAGGTATTATGACGCAGGAGCGGACCGCTATCTGCTTCGGCACGAGACTTCGAACCCGGCCCATTACCGGTACCTGCATCCTTCCGGTCTTAGCATCGAAAACCGGAAGCGGTGCCTTGCGGATCTGAAGGAGATCGGTTTTCAGGTCGGCTGCGGGATCATGGTCGGATCACCCGGACAGACGATGGACCATGTGCTTGAGGATCTGTATTTCATGGCACGCTTTCAGCCACACATGGTCGGAATCGGTCCGTTCATTCCGCACCAGGACACCCCGTTTTCGAAGGAAAAAAGAGGGACTGTCAGGGATACGCTGCATCTTCTTTCCGTGATCCGGCTGATGCTTCCGAAGGTCCTGCTTCCCGCGACGACCGCGCTTGGGACGATCGATCCGGCCGGAAGAGAGAAAGGGATCCTCGCCGGGGCAAATGTGGTCATGCCGAATCTGTCGCCCTCAGATGTCCGGGGAAAATATCTGCTGTATGACGGAAAGATCTGCACAGGGGACGAGGCGGCCGAATGCAGAATCTGCATGCAAAGAAGAATTGAGAGGATCGGATGCCGGATTGATAACGGCCGCGGAGACTGGTGCGGTTTCCGGCAGAAGGACCGGTCCGGAAGGACCTGATGCTTTCCCTGAACCATACCGGAAAGAGAGGATTCCTGAACCGGATCAGGCCAGATAGCGTTTCGCTCCGGAAACCAGCCGGACAGAAAGGTTTGCTATATGAATGACAATCAGAAAGAGGAACCGTTCCTTAAGGATACAGGCTCCGGAAAGAAGACACCAAAGTACAGGGCTGTTCTTTTTGACCTGGATGGAACCTTGAATGATTCAGGTCCGGGGATTATGAATTCTGTCCGCTATTCCCTCGAAAAAATGGGATATGAGATTCCCAGGGAGGAGACACTGCGCCGGTTTGTGGGACCTTCTCTCGTCTATTCCTACAAAACGTTCTGCCATATGGATGAGGCACAGGCAAGGAAGGCGGTGGATGCGTACCGCGAGTGCTATCACGCCGGGGAATGCTTCAACCTGATAATCTACGACGGAATCGTGGAACTTCTTTCCAGACTGAAGAAAGAAAAAATCAGGTGCGCCGTCGTGACCTCCAAGCCGCAGAACGCAGCGCTGATGATCCTGGAGCATTTTGATATGATGCGTTTCTTTGATACCCTTGCGGGACCGGATCCGGATGATCCGTCCAACCGCAAGAGCGTGTTGATCGCAAGGGCCCTGAAGCAGCTGGATCTTGCCCCCTCCGATGCAGTCATGGTCGGTGATTCCCGTTTCGATATTATCGGAGCGAACGAGGCAGGATGCGACAGCGTCGGCGTGACCTACGGCTACGGGACCCGGGAAGAGCTGGTGGAGAATGGAGCCACGTACCTGGCGGATTCCCCGGGTATGATCGGCCGGATTCTGAGCCTGTAGAAGCAATGGAAGAAATCATGCCCTGCCGCGCCCCCGGGCGCGGTTTTTCAGTGGAGGAACAGTATAGGATCGGCGGTTTGACAGAAAAAATCAATTTACACGGTTTACAAGGACAGCTGATGAAAATAAAATGTAACTATTCAGCACCCCATGAATTCTCACAAAATCAGGACGGGGAGTTTACTCACCGGACGATTTTGAGAATTCATGGGGCGGGCA